>JBOFJM010000127.1:0-10556 GCA_051656825.1 Kluyvera sp. | reverse complement strand
AACATTATTGAGCGTGATAGTTGCCGATAATGTGCCCTGACGAAAAGTGTCATCCAGGGTGGTTTCAAGACAATAATCGGCAATCGACTGCGTTGGTAAATGGAGTAACGTGACCGGGCGGAAAATACCGCTCATGCGCCACATATCCTGATCTTCAAGATAAGTCCCCGCGCTCCAGCGCAATACCAGGACGCACAGGCGGTTGCTGCCTGGTTTAAGAACCTCGCTAAGATCAAATTCAGCAGGCAGGCGGCTATCCTGCGAATAACCAATCCACTGACCGTTGCACCACAGATAAAATGCCGAATCCACGCCACCCAATATTATTCGCGTCTGCCCCGATGCTTGCCAGTGGTCAGGCACGGTGAAATCCAGGGAATAACAGCCGATGGGGTTTTCATGTGGGACATCAGGCGGGGTGACGGGAATGGGATAGCGAATATTGGTATAGATGGGGGTGTCATATCCCTCGGTTTGCCAGTTGGAAGGGACGTTTATGGGTTTCGCATCCGGCAATATCCCCGTCAGCCAGGCCTCTGGTACATCCTGAGGGCAGGCGAAATAGCTAAATTGCCATTCACCATTGAGTGATATTTCGGCCTGCGACGTTTGATCGTCTCGGGCTGAAAGGGCATTTTCCCATCCATGCAGCGGTGTATGCGCTTTGAGTCGATTGACTTCGCTGATGGATTGTTTTTGCCAGTCATTTATTGAAAGAATATCTACAAGCGATGATATATTTGAAGTATATGAGATAGGTTTCATGATCTTATCCATTGAATCCTTTAAGTAATATACTGGTTAAGCATTACGGCAATCATTAATCGACGTGGCAAAAAGCGCCAGCCCGCCGGATATCGCCACAACGTATACCCTTGAGGTTATTTTGGTGATAGTTTTTTTGCCGAAAAAGTATACGAAAGTCGCAAGCTAATAATTATTATTTTTATTAGCTTGTGTCTAATCTGGTTTTTGATTAACAATGGAAGCTATTTATATGTATACATAATAAATATTATTTTTTAATTCTATGTAATATTATTAAATGTATTTGCATGGTGTATATATTTGTGATGTAAATAATCGAGCGATAAAAAAGGTTCATCGCAGGTTAGCGTGAACCAATAGAAAACGGCAGTCAGAACGTTTAGGTTTGTATTCGCCAAAACACACCCTGAACCTTCAAAACTGCCGTTGCCATGAATGCTAACCTGACTTCTTTTTTCTGGAGAGGGTTCAGTGTCTCTGAAATCCCGGCAGGTCATCAAACGGAGTCGCTGGCTGTTGCTGCGCAATCCGGAAAACCTACCGGTGGGACATGACGTCAGGCTGTCAGAATTACTGGAGGCGTCCTGGGAAAGCGGCATAAAGGCACTGAGGCAGTTCGCTGAAAAATTAAAGGGCTATGTGGCCGGGATAGTAGCCAGTTCGACACACAGACTGAATACCAGCGTACTAATTGGAGTCATTATCCTTTTCAGGATGATATTCAAACTGCTCACACATTTTAGGATCTTTTACGTAGTCAGTGCCTGAAAAGGGACCTTTTTGGCCACACGAATGATAGTCAGCAAGGGGAACGAATGAAATATACAGTGACAACGGAAAAGCAAGAACAAATGCGATATAAATATAAATACTAATTATATTTAAAAGTTTCCACCATAGCTTTGCAAGGTGAAGTGTTAAAGGGAAGAATAAAAATAAAAACACTAATACATCAAAATACCCCATAACCGGTAAAGATAGTAATGCAAACACATCACGCCAACTGTAGTAGACCGTATCTGCGCCTGCGAAGATATCCTTGATTCCCCCCCACTTTTACTGGTAAAAAAAATCAATGCCCCAGTAAGCACAAAAATGGCAAATAAGCATAAAAAAACAAATTTCACGCGTTCTTTTAATGTCATTTTTTTCGTCATCAATTCATTCTTATTGTTCATCAGATTTATCCTTTTCCGGATGGTATTCAAACTGCTCACACATTTTAGGATCCTTTACGTAGTCAGTGCCTGAAAAGGGACCTTTTTGGCCACACGAATAATAGTCAGCAAGGGGAACGAATGAAATATACAGTGACAACGGGAAAGCAAGAATAAATGCGAGAATGATATATCCCCAGACAGCTTTTATCACTTTACACCATAACTTCGTGATGCCGACAGTAAAGGGAAGGAACAAAAACAAGAACACTAATACATCAAAATATCCCATAACAGGCAAATATAGTAATGCAAATACATCACGCCAACTATAGTAGACAGCATCTGCACCCGCGAAGACATCCTTGATTGTAGCCCAACTTGTACGGGTAAAAAAAATCAATGCACCAGTAAGTACCATAATGAAAAAAAGACATGCAAGAATGAATTTCACTCTTTCTTTTAATGTCATATCCTTTATCATTAATTCATTCTTATTGATCATCAGATTTATACTTTTCAGGATGGTATTCAAACTGCTCACACATTTTAGGATCTTTTACGTAGTCAGTGCCTGAAAAGGGACCATTTTGGCCACACGAATGATAGTCAGCAAGGGGAACGAATGAAATATACAGTGACAACGGAAAAGCAAGAACAAATGCGATATAAATATAAGCACTAATTATATTTAAAAGCTTCCACCATAGCTTTGCAAGGCGAAATGTTAAAGGGAAGAATAAAAATAAAAGCACTAATACATCAAAATACCCCATAACAGGAAAATAGATAACTATGAACACATCCCGCCAGCCATAGTAAACTGCATCTGCTCCTGTGAAGATATTTACTATTGTAACACCACAAGTATTGGCAAAAAAAACCAATGCACCAGTAAGTACAATAATGAAAAAAAGACATGCAAGAATGAATTTCACTCTTTCTTTTGATGTCATGTTCTTCATCATCAATTTATTTTTATTGATCATCAGATTTATCCTTTTCAGGATGATATTCAAACTGCTCACACATTTTAGGATCTTTTACGTAGTCAGCACCTGAAAAGGGACCTTTTTGGCCGCACGAATGATAGTCAGCAAGGGGAACGAATGAAATATACAGTGACAACGGGAAAGCAAGAATAAATGCGAGAATGATATATCCCCAGACAGCTTTTATCGCTTTATGCCATAATCTCGCCAATTGGAGAGTAAAAGGAGTAAGCATAAGAAGAAACACAAATATATCAAAATACCCCATGACAGGAGCAAATAATAATATAAGAACATCTCGCCAGTCGTAGTAGAACGTCTCAGCCCCTGCAAAAATATCTTTAATTACAACAAAACTAGTACTGGCGAAAAAAAACAGCGCCCCGGTAAGTATCATAATGGCGAGAAGACATGTGAGAATGAATTTCACTCTTTCTTTCAATGTCATATCCTTTATCATTAATTCATTCTTATTGTTCATCAGATTTATCCTTTTCAGGATGGTATTCAAACTGCTCACACATTTTGAGGTCTTTTACGTAGTGAACACCTGAAAAGGGACCTTTTTGACCACACGATTCATAAACATTCAAGATATAAACAGAAATCACTATGGATAATGGAATGGCTATAAAGAAGGCGATAAGACCATACCCCCATACTATGTTTATCGCTTTGTGCCACAACTTAGCGAGATTGAAAGTAAATGGTGAAAATAGAAGCAACAATGCAAATATATCAAAATACCCCGCAACGGGAAGAAAGAACAATATAAAGACGTCTCTAAAATCGTAGTAGAATGTGTCCGCACCTGTAAAAATACTCACTATGACAACACCGCTAGTATTCGTAAAAAAAATGAGTCCCCCAGTGAGCGTGGTAATAACAAACACACCAGCAATGTTAAATTTATTCTTTCCTTTAGCGTTGTAAAAACTCTCACTTCTAACGTTTCTTTTTTGAACATAAAATTCCATTACCAGCCTGTATTCATCAGACCAAACATAAATGGACTGGTATGTTCAAGGTTCCATTTCTCTATTTCCGCCCGTGACTTCATCCCTTCTCTAATCGCTGAAATTAACTTATCAGATAAATGAAACTTACGATCCAGATAATCCAGACCTTTAGTAATGGCAAAGCCTACGACGACTAACAGTATTATGCCAAGTGCAACAGGAATAGTAACACTGGACATCATTGCTCCAACAGCAACCAAAATCTTCGTCACAAATATCGTCACAATAATCTTGGCAACATCCATTGTAATATCACCAATAAAGGTTGCCACATCATGGTCTGATTTAAAGATAAGTTGAACAGTACGATACGCCAATGAAAACCAGATACAGAATTTGGCACCTTCAAGAATGCTGCCATTAATACCCGCTTTACCAATACCTAACTCAAGTATCTGAGGCGAGTTAATTCTATATCTTGTCCCCCGGAGGATACGCCGCAACGACGCATAACCGGTAATTTTGACATAAGCTTGCCCACCATATTGATACGGAATGGCTTTGATACCTAATCCCTTTAGTCGGTAGACCAGTTTACCGGCGTCAGCATAACTCGCGAGCTTTGAGAGATTTTTTGCCCCCGCGATGCTGTCCTTTATATTGCCTGCATAGGTGGTGGCAAGAATCACAGGCTTACTGTTGTCCAAATCATCAATCACGCCCTGAACCTCATCCAGGGTCAGTAACATAATATGCTGGGTGTTTTTATCGAAGGCCTCTGCCAGCCCCAGCGTATCCAGGATATAAGGATGCTGCGGTATCAACTGATTGATGGGCACCTTACCGCTCAGGGTATCACCCAGGTAATCCGCCCATGATGGATTCTGTTTATTGAACTCAGACATTCCTGCCTCCATAGATTCGGGAAACAACTATCGTGGGCAAATAACAGAAAGCGTCCTGCATTTGCCATTCCTGCCTCTGCCTGATGAAATTTGTCATGATGACGTCCTGTTTTTTCATCCTCGGATTTATCCTTTTCAGGATGGTATTCAAACCGCTAATACATTTTGGGATCTTTTACGTAGTCAGCGCCTGAAAATAGACCTTTTTGCCCACACGAGTCATAACCATTCAATACATGAATGGAACTCGCTATGAATAGTTGAATTGCGAATAAGAAGGCAACAATACCCCAGACAATATTTATCACTTTGTACCACAACCTAGCGAGATTAAAAGTAAATAGCGAAAACAGAAGTAATAATGCAAATATATAAAAATATCCCGCAGCGGGAAGAAAGAGCAATATAAAGACGTCTCTAAAATCGGTGATGCCTCTAATTGGTTGAATTAGTGCATGATGTCCACTTTTGAATTTTTCTCACGCTCTGTTGAGTTGCATGAAAAAGTCATCGGTGCCTTCATTGAAAAATACATGTTCTACTAATTGGAGTTATTACCAAAAAAGGATCGGCTGCGAATGGAAAGTCGGGGAATGGAAGGGCGGGCTGACGGGGTTCGGTATTTATTACTGACAGACAGCGTTAGGTCAGCGCTGTCTGTCAGTGCGAGTTACGCTAAATCTTCACCGTTGCTGGCAATCACTTTTTTATACCACCAGAACGACTTTTTGCGTGTGCGCGCCAGCGTACCATTGCCTGCGTCATCACGGTCTACGTATACCAGCCCGTAGCGTTTGCTCATTTCGCCGGTCGATGCCGCCACCAGATCGATACAGCCCCAGGTGGTGTAGCCGATAACCGGAATACCGTCCTCAATGGCATCGCCCATCGCACGGATATGTTCGCGCAAATAGCTGATGCGGTAATCATCATCTATCTGCCCATCGGCGTTAACCACGTCTTTCGCGCCAAGACCGTTCTCTACCAGGAATAGCGGCTTCTGGTAGCGGTCATACATCATATTCATGGTGATGCGCAGGCCGAGCGGGTCAATGCCCCAGCCCCATTCGCTGGCTTCGATATACGGATTTTTCAGCGATTTCACAATATTTGCCGCATTGGTGTTATTGGCGTTCATCTCCGCCGAGGCACAGCGCGAGGCGTAATAGCTGAAAGAGACAAAATCGACGGTGTTTTTCAAAATCTCGGCATCGTCGGCTTCGCGCTCAATCACCACACCTTTTTCGCGAAACACGCGGGCAGAGTAGGCCGGATACGCACCGCGAGCCTGCACATCAATAAAAAACAGGTTTTCCCGGTCTTTTTCCAGCGCCGCCCACACGTCCTCTGGCTTACAGGAGTATGGGTAAAAATTGCCGCCCGCCAACATACAGCCGACCTGATTTTGCGGGTTAACTTCATGGGCGATTTTGGTCGCCAGCGCGCTTGCCACCAGCTCGTGGTGCGCGGCCTGGTACTTCACTTGATCCTGATTTTCACCGTCTTCAAACACCAGCCCCGCACCGGAAAACGGGCTATGCAGCATGATGTTGATTTCATTGAACGTCAGCCAGTATTTCACCAGCCCGTCAAACGCCTCAAAACAGGTGCGCGCATAACGAGTGAAAAACTCGACCATTTTGCGGTTACGCCAGGAGCCGTATTCCGTGACCAGATGCATCGGCACATCGAAGTGGCACAGCGTGACCAGCGGCTCAATAGCGTATTTTTTGCACTCGCTAAACAGGTCGCGATAAAAGGCGATCCCTTCAGGGTTTGGCGTCAATTCATCACCGTTAGGATATAAACGACTCCAGGCGATGGACGTGCGGAACACGCTAAAGCCCATCTCCGCCATCAGGGCGATATCTTCTTTATAGCGATGATAGAAATCGATGGCCTGGTGGCTGGGGTAAAACTCGTCTTCACGCAGCGTAAAGCGTTTTTCCTGCCCCAGTTTTACCGGCAGCCGGTTAACGCCGTGGGGGATCATATCGACCGTTGTCAGCCCTTTTCCGCCTTCGCGATAAGCCCCTTCGGCCTGGTTGGCGGCCAGTGCGCCACCCCAGAGAAATCCTTGCGGAAATGTGGACATGCGTTACCTCAACTTACTGAAAAATAATTAAATGCCTGCTGCATTAATATCGGTATTCGGCGTGGACTGGCGTTGGCGAGCCTCGGCGGCGGCCTGTTCAGGCGGGATATCTTCAAAGCCGAGAATCAACGTCAGCACAAACGACAACACCACCGCCAGCGCCATCACACCAAACACCCAAACGATGGACATCGGGTTTGCCGGATCAAAGAACTGTACGCTGGTGAACAGCCCCGGAGCCGCCATCGAGTGGCTGGCTAGTCCGGCAATACCCGCGACAGCCCCGCAGATAAAACCGCTAATCAGGCTGGCAATCAGCGGGCGCTTCAGGCGTATCGCTACGCCGTATAGCGCGGGTTCAGAAAGACCGGCCAGAATCGCCGAAGCCGCTGCTGCCAGCGCAGTCTGGCGCAGTTCTGGGTTTTTGGTTTTCCAGGCCACCGCCAGCGATGAACCGCCGAGTGACAAATTGGCGCCAATTTCCGATGGCATCACCATGCCTTCTTTGCCGGTTTCAGCGATGGTTTGAATAATGGTGGGCGTAAAGACGCGGTGCATCCCGGTCATCACCAACAGCGGCCACAGCGCGCCCATAATGGCGACGGACAGCCAGCCCAGATAGCCGTGGATGGTGTACACCAGCGCGGAAATTGCGCTACCGATCCAGATGCCGATAGGGCCAATCAACAAGATTGCCAGCGGGGCGGCAATCAGCACGATCAGCATCGGTTTGAGGAAGTTTTTAGTCACCGCAGGGGTAATTTTATCGACCCAGCGTTCGATATACGAAAGACACCAGGTCATGACCAGCGCGGGAATCACGGTGTAGGTGTATTTCACGGCGGTAACTGGAATAAACGCAAACTCGACGTGCTCGCCCTGCGCCGCTTTTGCCATCAGCTCAATAAAACTGGGGTGCACCAGTACCCCGGCGATGGCGATAGCCAGCGACATATTGGTTTTGAATTTGACCGCAGCTGAGGCTGCGACCATCAGCGGCAGGAAGAAGAACGCCCCGTCGCCAATCACCGTTAAAATCGTTAGCGTCGGCGCACCTTTTGGCAGCACGCCGGACATTTCAAGGATCATCGCCAGCAGCTTGACCATCGATCCGCCGATAATCGCCGGGATCAGCGGTGACATCGTGCCGATCAACGCATCGAGGATCCCCGCGCCGATGCGGCGTAGGGTTAATTTAGGTTTGCCGACCGGTACGGCAGGCTGCATGTCGCCTGGCAACAGGCTGACCACTTCGCGGTAGGCCTGAGAAACGGTATTGCCGATAATCACCTGGCACTGGTTTTCATTGCGTACCACGCCCAGCACTCCGCTGAGGCTTTTCAGCGTTGCGCTGTCTACGCGGGTGTCGTCTTTCAGCACGAAGCGTAAGCGGGTCATGCAGTGCGTGACGGCGGTGATATTTTCGACACCGCCCAGCGCGGTGACTACCGAGTGCGCCAGAGCCGCATAATTTTTAGACATCGGATTTTATCCTGTTTTATCAGTAGGGTACTTGTCGCTCAACGCCGGATGAATCGCGGTGATGAAACGTTGCATAGGAAACCGGTTCCACAAAATCATGATGTGTTTATTTTTAACCAGCAAGATCTAAATTTTGTTTATTAATTATTCGTGAAACCGATCACAAGAAAGGCCGTGGGCGATTTATTCAGCGCGCTGGCAGTTGCTGAAAATAGCCAAATGGTGAAGTACACTCATGCCAAACGATTTCTTAAGGATATGAATCATGACGACGATGCTGGAGGTGGCGCAGCGGGCGGGTGTCTCGAAAGCCACCGTATCCAGGGTGCTATCGGGCAATGGGTATGTCAGCCAGGAGACAAAAGACCGGGTTTTTTTAGCCATCGAGGAGAGCGGCTACCGGCCAAATCTGCTGGCGCGTAACCTGGCGACCAAAAAGACCCAAACCCTGGGGCTGGTGGTGACGAACACGCTGTACCACGGGGTTTACTTCAGTGAGTTGTTGTATCACGCCGCCTGCATGACTGAAGATCAGGGGCGGCGGCTGATTCTGGCCGACGGTAAACACAGCGCCCAGGAGGAGCGGGATGCGATTCAGTACCTGCTCGATTTACGCTGCGACGGTATTATTATTTATCCCCGTTTCCTGAGCGTCGATGATATTGACGATATTATTGAGCAGCAGCAGCGCCCGGTGCTGGTGATTAACCGCCGCTTGCGCCGTAATAGCAGCCACTGCGTTTATTGCGATCAAAAAACGGCGAGCCAGCAAGCGGTAGAAAAATTAATTAGCCTCGGTCACCGGGATATTGCTTTTATTACCGGTTCACTGGATTCCCCCACCGGTATTGAGCGACTTTCTGGCTATAAAGACGCGTTGACTAAGCACGGCATTACGGTGCGTAATGAGCTGATTGTTGAAGGAAAATGGACTCCTGCGACCGGTGCTGCCGGGGTAGATACTCTGCGCGAACGGCAGGTCACTTTTAGCGCGCTGGTTGCCAGTAATGATGATATGGGGTTGGGGCGATAAAGCGCCTTCACACTCATGGAATAACGGTTCCACAGCAAGTATCGGTTATTGGCTTTGATGATATCGCGCTGGCGCCGTATATTATTCCATCGCTTTCCAGCGTGCGTATTCCGGTAACGGAAATGATTAAAGAAACCATTAATCGGCTTATTTTTATGCTCGATGGTGGGGATTTTAAATATCAACAGACTTTCCCAGGCGAGTTGATTGAACGTGAATCAATGATTGCCCTGACACCCCGCTGACGTCATCAACTGTCATCGTCATTAGTGACGATGACACGCCTCTCTGCCGCGCCCTTTCCAAAATAGTATTAATAATCAACGAACTAAAAGTTGGCTCGAATAATGCATTCTCCCGCGTATTCACTGTCATTGCTGGAGAAGTTGATGAACCGTTTCATCATTGCTGATGCGAGTAAATGTATTGGCTGCCGTACCTGCGAAGTTGCATGTGTGGTTTCCCACCAGGAGGATCAGGACTGCGCCGCCCTCACGCCGCAATCTTTCCTGCCGCGTATTCACGTTATTAAAGGCGTTAATGTTTCTACCGCCACCGCTTGCCGCCAGTGCGAAGACGCACCGTGCGCTAATGTCTGCCCGAATGGCGCAATTAGCCGCGACAAAGGGTTTATCCACGTCATGCAGGAACGCTGCATCGGCTGTAAAACCTGCGTAGTGGCTTGCCCATACGGGGCGATGGAAGTGGTGGTGCGTCCGGTCATTCGCGACAGCGGCGCAGGACTTAAAGTGCGCGCTGAAAAAGCCGAAGCCAACAAGTGTGACCTGTGCTTCCACCGCGAAGCAGGCCCCGCCTGTATGGAAGCGTGTCCAACGCATGCGCTGTTCTGCGTTGACCGCAGCAAGCTAGAACAACTGAGTGCAGAAAAACGTCGCCGCGCTGCGCTGGACGGTGCTGCCGCTATTTCTCTTTAAATTGTCCCTTAATTTCTCATTTAACAGGTCTGTTACTGATGAAAAAAATCACGAGTGTGTGCCCCTACTGTGGAGCAGGTTGCAAACTGAAGCTGGTTGTCGATAACGGTAAAATTATCCGCGCCGAGGCCGCCGATGGTAAAACCAACCAAAATGAACTGTGTCTGAAGGGCTATTACGGCTGGGATTTTCTCAACGATACTCAACTGCTGACGCCCCGTTTGACACAG
>JBOFJM010000126.1:0-2626 GCA_051656825.1 Kluyvera sp. | reverse complement strand
ACCATAAACAGCACGATAGCTTTCAGCACGCACAGCACGAAGGCCACCAGCAGCGATGAGCTGTCGAGCGGCCCCATTGCTGGAATAATACGACGCAGCGGCCCGACAATCGGCTGAGTAATTCTCACCACAAACTGGGAGAACGGGTTGTAAAAGTCGCAGCGCGCCCACTGCATCCAAACGCGCAGTAGCAGTACACATTGTGTACAGTTCAATGACTGTAGAAAGCAGGAAGGTCAACGTCTTCATGGCGTTCCTTGAGGTTCCTTATTTTTTTGTGTAATCACGCGCACCAAAAATCGCGGTGCCGATACGTACCATTGTACTACCTGCCGCAATGGCAGCTTCCATGTCATCTGACATGCCCAAAGAGAGCGTGTCTACGGTTGGGTAGTTTGCCTTGAGCCGCGCAAATGCTACTGCCATTTGGCTGGCGACGACAAACTGCCGCGCGTATTCGTGTTCCGGCGCGGGAATTGCCATCAGGCCGCGCAGGCAGACGTTTGGCAGCGCGGAAATGTCAGCCGCCAACGCATCAAGAGCGTCGAGCGTAATGCCAGACTTGCTCTGCTCATCGCTAATGTTGATCTGAATCAGGACGTTGAGCGGCGGCAAATCTTGCGGGCGCTGCTCACTCAGGCGTACTGCAATTTTCAGTCGATCGACGGTATGACACCAATCGAAATGCTCGGCAACAAGGCGACTTTTGTTGGACTGCAACGGGCCAATAAAGTGCCATTGCAGCGAGGTCATGCCCTTTTCACGAAAGTGGCGGATTTTTTCCACCCCTTCCTGGACATAGTTTTCGCCGAATGCCCGTTGGCCTGCCTCGACGGCTTCTTCGACGGCGCTCGCAGGTTTGGTTTTACTGACTGCAAGCAGCGTAACTTCTTCTGAAGAACGGCCGCAACGCTCTGCTGCCGCTGTGATTTTTTCCCTGACCTGTGCCTGGTTATGCGCAATATCGTTCATATGTGCTGGTGGGTCTATGGATATACAAGAAATCGTGGCACTTAGTGTAAAGCATAATGTCTCGGATCTACACCTGTGTAGCAGCAGAGCTGCGCGCTGGCGTCGAGCCGGTAAACTTGAAATTGCGCCATTTCCCGCGCCAGAGCCGGATGCCCTGCTGGCGAGTTGGCTTAATCAAACACAGCAACAAGAGTGGCAGCAGCGCCGACAACTGGATTTTTCACTGTCGCTGGAAGGCTGCCCGCGTCTTCGTGCCAGCGCTTTTGCCCATAGCGAGGGCGTTTCGCTGGTACTTCGCCTGTTACCGACACGCTGCCCGACGCTTGAAGAGCTGCATACGCCTGTGGCACTGGCGGAATTGCTGCATGAAGAGAGCGGGCTGATTCTGGTTAGCGGGGCGACCGGTAGCGACAAATCAACGACGCTTGCCGCAATGGTGGGCTACCTTAACCACCATCTGGCGGGGCATATCCTCACGCTGGAAGATCCGGTGGAATTTTTACATACCAGCGCGGGTTGTCTGATTCAGCAGCGGGAAATGGGCCTACATGCGCCGTCGTTTGCCCAGGCGCTGAGAGTAGCGTTACGCCAGGACCCGGACGTTATCTTGCTGGGAGAGTTGCGCGACAGTGAAACTATTCGTCTGGCGCTGACGGCGGCAGAAACCGGGCATCTGGTATTGGCGACGCTGCACACGCGAGGGGCGGCGCAGGCAATTGAACGGTTGGTAGATGTCTTTCCGGCGCAGGAAAAAGATCCGGTTCGCCATCAGCTTGCCAGCAGCCTGTGCGCGGTGCTGGCGCAAAAGCTCCAGCCGGACGGTAAAGGAGGGCGCGTGGCGTTGTTTGAAATGCTGGTTAACACCGCAGCGGTAGGCAACCTGATTCGTGAAGGGAAAACGCATCAGCTTGCGGGCGTGATGCAGACAGGGCTACAAGCGGGGATGCAGACTTTCAGCCAAAGCTACCAACAGCGTCTAAAGGCGGGGCTACTGTAAATAATACATAAACAACATCAATGTATGATTTCTGCACGGAATGATCCTCTGGTACGCTATTTTTATTGCAATGCGGAAACATTTTCACCCCTAGCATATTATTTAAGATAATACTGTGATGAGTATTATCTTTTGATGTGAATGATATATTCAACCGATGAATAATAAAGATTTTTGTAAATCCAATTATTTATTGCTGTTGCGTAGGTGTGTATTTTTGTAATTAAGGCGTGATTTTTATTGAGGCGGAAGAAAAACTTCCTGCGAAATTCATTCTAATATAATAATTGCTTCCACGCCATAAGGGTGAGTTTATTGTAATGCTGTGATTACATTATGTTGCGTAGACTTACAAATAAATGTTGATATTCTTTTGACACCTCCAAGCTCTTCGTTCTATCCTGTTTCCGTAATTAGGACTAATCCTATTATATGTTATTTTGGATATCAGTCAGTTCTCATTACTAATGGTATTAGGTTGCCTTTGCTTTGACTGATTAACACCATGATGGTGGATATAGACTATGGAGAGTTTCAAAATGTTTGAAGTAACAGAGAGTGTATCTAATTCCCGCAAGATTATTTTAATCACCCACCCGTCGGTGCAGGCAAATACGTTTGCTAACTATCTTGCTGAATTACTGTCAGTTTCTGTCG
>JBOFJM010000125.1:0-6159 GCA_051656825.1 Kluyvera sp. | reverse complement strand
GCGCCATCAGGCAGCGTGTGGCAGGGCGTCCAGTCTAAAAATATCACCGTAAATCCGCTTTTTTTTCGTTTTGCCTCATTCTGAAATAAAACTGTCATTGTCATGTCAGATGCTATCTCAGAAGACTATCGTTATATTTATGTAAATGTCATGTTGCATGTTTTGTGTTTTTTGATGTAAATAATAAATAGAGCGGTGGTTCCCGACAGTGATGTCGTTTCACTATGGAGATCGCGAATGGTAGCGTCCTTGACTGGACTGAACACAATGACAACCCGCACCATCCAGCGCGGAGGCCCGCTCTCCGGCAGTGATTTCGTCACCCCAATTTTTCTCCCTTGCAGAATCCAACTCGTAATGACCGACGTGATGCGCGGTGCGCGTAGCCGTGCCGTTACGTCATTTCGACAGGCAGTTGCTATGGCTTACAAGGAAGCCAAACCTCAGACGTTCGTGCGCATAATCGCGCTGTTATTAGCGCGTGTGATGTAAACCAACAACTCAAGGTGCTATCCATGGGAAGACAGAAAGCAGTGATCAAAGCTCGTCGCGAAGCAAAACGTGTGCTGAGACGGGATTCACGCAGTCATAAACAACGTGAAGAAGAATCGGTCACCTCGCTTGTGCAGATGAGTGGCGTGGAAGCGATTGGTATGGCGCGCGACAGCCGCGACGCCTCGCCTATCGCGGCCCGCAATGACGCTCAGGCCCACTACCTGAATGCTATCGAGAGTAAGCAGCTAATTTTCGCCACCGGCGAAGCGGGCTGCGGCAAAACCTGGATCAGTGCAGCGAAAGCTGCGGAGGCGCTGATACATAAGGATGTGGATAAAATCATCGTCACTCGCCCCGTGCTTCAGGCGGATGAAGACTTGGGGTTCCTGCCCGGCGACATCTCGGAGAAATTCGCCCCCTATTTTCGCCCCGTCTATGACGTGCTGGTGAAACGGTTAGGGGCCTCCTTTATGCAATATTGCCTGCGCCCGGAAATTGGTAAGGTAGAGATCGCGCCGTTCGCCTATATGCGCGGACGTACATTTGAAAATGCAGTGGTCATTCTTGATGAGGCTCAGAATGTGACTGCGGCGCAAATGAAGATGTTTTTGACCCGCCTCGGGGAGAACGTCACGGTCATCGTGAATGGGGATATCACCCAGTGTGATTTACCGCGCGGCGTTCAGTCTGGCCTCAGCGATGCGCTGGCTCGCTTTGAGGAGGATGAGATGATTGGTATTGTGCGTTTCACCAAAGAGGATTGCGTACGCTCGGCGCTCTGCCAGCGAACGCTGAAAGCCTACTATTAAGCGTTATAACGTCTGCAAAGCCCGGGAAACCGGGCTTTGTTATTTCTGACTGTTGCAGATACAACCGTTGCCGCTTCCCGTGATATCCACTCCACGTCATATTTGCCTTTCCTTCAATTCATACGTGATGGGGCGATTTCAATCCTCATATTATTACTCATCTTATTCTCCATTCCCCACGGATTTTAGTAGTTGAAAATGGGATGCAATATTTTTGCAAAAATAGCGTAGCGTTAAATATTCAACCTTGTTAAGGACATAACGGATTCAGGTTGTTCACTGTGCTAGAGCCAGCGAGCTTAATATGACGCTGTCAGCGATTTTTGAGGCTTAGGGTTAATAAGCCTCCGGTTTCCAGTTGACCGCACTAATTGCTAAATGGTAATATTTCGCAATTGTCAATGTGAGTTTTATCTTAATCTTGTTTATGAAGGATAGTCGAGTAAGATGTCTCGCATTCGGTATGTCCTGACAACGTTTAGACTTAGAATATAGAATAAATATCAAGGTGTATATTTCCCATTGTTGGATATTGTATTCGATATCCATTTTGTCATTGGTTAGAAATTTTTATTCATCATGTTGAGTGTTAAATACTTTCCAATTGGATGTATACGCCATGCTCAAATTTAACGGCAAGGCGCTTTCGTTGATAGTATCGATGATTGCTCAGTATAACTAACAAGGCAGTAATTAGTCCGATGATAAGCACAGTGTTAAAGAAAATATGTGATGTTCGAGTAATAATATTGTTACTTTTTATTAGCGTTGCATCGTCATGTTCGTTGGGGATGTTAGACGAAAAAAACTTCGTCATTAATACCGCTCTTCTGTTTGTTATATTATTTGTTGGGCGTTTATCTATACCTACAACAATAGTGTGCTTAAAAAAGATGTGGTAATAGTTATAATTGGTGAAAGTTTAAGAAAGGACTATATGTCTACATTTGGCTATGGGCTAAAAACAACACCCTGGTTAGATGAACAAAACGGCTACTTTTTCAACCATTATATATCGACGGCAGCTTCAACAGCGAAATCATTGCCTAGTACTTTGTCCCTGGCATCGCAGACCGATGGCAAACCCAAAATACAGAATAATGTCGTTAGTTTAGCAAATAAAGCTGGCTACAATACCTATTGGCTGTCGAACATCTAATAGTCTTATCGCTGCTAAGGCCTCTCTCAATAAAAGCACGCACATTCTCCGGAGCTTTTTCAGTCTTACTCTTTCCGGTTAATACGTAATATAAAATACGAGTCAATGCGTATGTTTCATGCAAAATGCTATAATTATCAAAACCTTCCGTAACTAGGCTTGGGTCATTATAGTAGCCCTTAAAATCTGTATTGTTCGAAGTTAATTCACTATCAACGATTTTCACTAGTCCAAAATCGGCTATTTTCACTACTGCTACATCATCATATTCTTTGAGTAGGATGTTCTTAGGGCTAATATCTCTGTGTAAAATACTTTTGGAGTGTATATAAGAAAAAGCTTTCAGAATTTGAAGTCCTAGCCTAACGCGATCTTGAAATGATAACTTGGCGTTATTTTTTGAAATGTATTTATCCAAGGAACTGTCCATAAACTCCATAACATACTCATTATTTTTTTCATTATAACTATAAACTTCGAGAACGTATGGTGAATTTAGCATGCTCATTTGTTCATGCTCACGCCTAAACCTCTGAATTTCCTTTGCATTTAGATCTTTTTTTGCTCGCTTTAAAGCGAAGTTTTTAAGATAGAAACTGTCGAAATATTTATAGACATTTGCATAGGATCCGCTACCCAGCGGATTCAGGTCCGCGGTATTAACTTGATTTTCAATTTTTATTGAACTTTGTGGAATAAATATTGGAATCGTGTAATAAAGCTCTAACTTTTCAGTATAAGGAGGAATTGCACTCCCACCACTCTTGCTTAGAAAGTTCTTACAAAAGGCAAATCTTTCTCGATGGTACTCCTCAATATAGAATGCATGTTCGGAGTTCTTTAAAGAGCGCTCCAGAGATTCAATCGTCTCTATTGCTCTAATGAGCTCTCTACTCGGTTCTGCCCAGAAGTGAGCCGAGCCTTCATCTGTCGGAAGTCTATTATTCATCGAATCAAAAAGACTGGTGATACTAGAGTGCAGAGTTGAGAATAAAATTCTTAACTTGTCATTTTTTATTGAATCGTAAAGATGTTTGAATTCATCATTCAAAATCTCAGAGAGCTGTCTGTAGTGACTCTCTATGGCATTTTCAGCATTCATTGGTATTGGAAAGCCTGTCTTTAATTAAACCATTACGCCCGCCTAAGGGGCAGGCAACGTATTAATGCTAAACTCAAACACAACAACCGTAACCACCTCGGCTCAATGGGACTGGAAACGCCAGCCGATTGAATCAATAAAACGGCAATCTATATCATCATGGTCATTTGGACTCATTTCATTATTTTTATCAACCATATCATGATTTTACAATCATGAACATGAGCTATATCACGACTAAAACCAATATTGTCAATGAAACGGCTTGGTTGCTTGGCATGACTCGTGCGGACTGATAATCACCAACAAGGGCGCAGAGGGATTGATATGGCTAATCTGCCGTTGAGCACTCAACGGCAATAAGAAAATCAGATTCTACACAGTTTGCGTTTTACAACCTCTACGCCCTAATTCACCTACCAAGTTGTGGTGATGATCGGTACTCGTTATTAGATGTCATGGGTTACTTTGGTTAGATGCGGTTAAGCGATTGAATCCCCTCTTAATCAGCCTCAAACCCTTGCCATGACTGCGTTTGAAGTAATGATGGTTAAGCTGAGTAAGTGAAGTTGCTATGAAGCGTGATGAGTGCTGGATGGGCTCTTATCAAGGTTTATTCAGTGTTTATATATAAATCACCTTAATCAATTAACCAAAAACCACTGTAGGTCAGTAATGGCGAGGGTTTGAGGCTGGTTAAGAAGCTAAAAAAACCACTTAACCTGCGCTTAACCAATTAATCATTTGCCCAATAGACGGGCAGAAAAAGCCCCGCATTATCGGCAGGGCTTAAGAGTCACTTGTCGGCTTTACCCTTCTCTTTGGGGCTATCGACGGGCAGCAGGTACTCGGTCCTATTAGAACGCGCCCTGCGGCTCTGGAGCTTGCCCTCACTCGCGAGCAACCGGAGTGCCTTACCCCAACTACTAGCCATGCTCAGCCTCTCACCGTGGCGAGCGCACAGCTCGCTCGCCGTGAGCCATTCAGATGAGGCCAGTGGACGCGATAGATGGTGGTGGTAAATAACCTCATAATATGGACCCTTGTCTGTGTGAGCATCGTTTTCCGATGCAGCTAGTGCAGCTGTTGCATCATCCAGAAACCACGTTGCTCCTGACTCATAGCGCTCCCTTACCTCCAGCCAAAACTGGCGCAGTTGCTCAGGGTCTGTCTGGAACAAACGGCCTGCACTCCAGCTCCATCCAAGGATCGAATTCAGGCCCTCAACATCAGCTGCCGCAGCCAGCTCGATAACAGCAAATCTCGCGTTACCGGTTGTATCTTTGAGAAAATCCGACCCGTTGACCGTGGCAATATAGGAAGTCTGGCGCTTTTTGGTAGTCATGCTGCGGGCATAGGGTAAGCGATAGCTGTCGTTCTCTCGAGTCAAAAAAGCCTTGAGGCTACCCGCCTCATGTCTGGTCGTGCTCTCTAGCTCAGCCAGTTCCACAATCCACGCTGACACTGCGCGACGCACATCATCAGGCTTGTCTGGATTGATGGCACAATCAAGGGTCGAACCTTGCACCACAGCAGCCAGACGGCTCACCCAGGCGCTTTTTAGATAGGACTGTGCCCCCACCAACACAGGCACCAATTTCGAGTACCAGCGCGGTTGATAGAGTGCAGCGACACACCCAACCAGCCATGCATGTAACACCGCACTCGCATAGACGGGATTAGCAGGATTGAGGGTAGCAATCACCGCATCGATGCGCGGTTTCCCATCCCACGGTGCCCCACGTTCGAGCCACTGACGCACAGGGTGATAACTGTGGCGCTCACAAATTGCGATCAGGTGCTCCTCAATCACGGCATCCGGCACACCTGCCAACTGGCAGGCATCAACCAGCGCGGATCGCTGACCCGCCTCAGAGCCTCCCAGACGCTCACCATCCGCATCAGCCAGTTCTGCCTCACCCGTCATCAGGTTGTAGCGTGGATCCCAACCGTTGAATGTGATAAGAGCAAACAAATTCGAGCTGGTTTTGATGGGGCGGCCAGTAGGGCTCATATCCGGCAGAGTCAGCAGTTTATCCTGCATCACCGACCTGACAGCCTGCTGCACCTGTTGTGTGGCAGCACCGTCCTTCTGACCGTCATATGACGAAATATCATGCCCCGCTGTTTTGTTTTTATTATTTTTCATTTTTATTATCCTCGGTGTTATCACCTGATTGTTGTTATATATAACCTCTGCCATTTTCTACTTTTTAATTGAGTGGGGTAGTTAAAATATAAACAGCTCCACTCAATTAATTTCAAACAATTTTTATGAATGGTATTGCGCCATCAATATGGGATGACCGTCACCGAGATATAGGCGTCAAGGTTGTTCCTCCTCGTCCCGAGTCAGACTCCACCTTGACCCCTATACCCGCCTCCTTCGTCATCCCATATTGACCGCTTCATACCCTCCATAAAAAAGGGTTCTCCACCCCACTCCGGTCGCTGCTGATGTGGCCTAATGCTCCTGGACACGACTTAAGGGTGATAAACTTCCCCAATACATAAGAGGTGTCCAGTGAAAGGTCGAAAAGCTTTTTCTCCTGAGTTTAAGTGCGAAGCTGCAAGCCTTGTGGTTGATCGTGGCT
>JBOFJM010000124.1:0-3080 GCA_051656825.1 Kluyvera sp. | reverse complement strand
AATTCGTTACGCAACTTTATTAGCATGCAAACACCCAACATGCCAACTCTGCGGTAAAATCATTACCCCTGGTTAACGCAGGGAAGATTTGCCCGCAACGGGCGCCCGGCGTAAACTAGCGCGGGAAATTTGAGGAGTTGAATATGTCAAATAATAGCCAACCTATCGATCGTCAGACTTTGCTTATCGAAGCAAACCGACTCATTCGTGAGCATGAAGATACTTTAGCCGGAATTGAAGCCACTGGCGTAGAGCAGCGCAATGGCGTGCTGGTATTCAGCGGTGACTATTTCCTGGATGAACAAGGCCTGCCGACGCCGAAAAGCACGGCGGTGTTTAATATGTTCAAGTATCTTGCCCACCAGTTGTCTGAAAAATATCATCTGGTTGACTGACCGCCAGGCTAACGCCTGAACGAGGTAGAAACCGCCCGGTAAGCGATGGCTTCCGGGCGGTGTATTAATAAAGCAGAAAAGTCTTACAGCAACGGTTTTTGCCCGCGCTGCCACCAGCGCATCATTAAGCGATCGGCACTTTCCGCCGCACTACCGGTAAAACGATCCATCATTTTCTTACGCTGCATAAAGCGCACGCTGTAAACATCGCGGCCTTCCATCAGCCCCAGCAGCAGTTCATCACTGGTTCCGACTTCATCCACC
The DNA here is from genome assembly GCA_051656825.1 of Kluyvera sp. Taxonomy (GTDB): domain Bacteria; phylum Pseudomonadota; class Gammaproteobacteria; order Enterobacterales; family Enterobacteriaceae; genus Kluyvera. The sequence goes on along the minus strand of JBOFJM010000124.1, from coordinate 2,421 downwards.
AGCCCTTTTTCCTGCGCCTGTAATCCGTACCAGTGTTCACCTGTGGCGACCTGTTCGATATCCAGCGTTGGGCGCATCTGTTTCACAAAGTCTTTAAACAGATGATGGGTTTCATTCAGCTCTTCGCGGAATTTCTGCCGCCCTTCTTCGGTGTTTTCACCGAGCAGCGTTAGCGTTCGTTTGTACTGGCCTGCGGTGTGCAGTTCAACATCAATGTCTTTATTTTTCAGGAAACGGTTCAGGTTCGGGATCTGCGCAACCACACCAATGGACCCCAGAATCGCAAACGGTGCGGCGACAATTTTGTTCGCCACGCAGGCCATCATGTAGCCCCCGCTCGCCGCCACTTTGTCAACCGCCACCGTCAGCGGAATCTGTTTATCGCGAATACGTTGCAGTTGAGACGCCGCCAGACCATAGCCATGCACTACGCCGCCAGGGCTTTCCAGACGCACGACAACTTGATCTTGCGCCGTCGCGACCGTCAGCACAGCGGTAATCTCTTCGCGCAGAGACGCCACTTCGTGGGCATCCATACTGCCTTTAAAATCCAGCACCCATACGCGCGGTTTGCTGGATACTGCCGTTTCGCCCTGTTTAGCTTTCGCTTTTGCCGCTTTCGCTTCCTGCTTCAGCTTTTTCTTTTGCGCCTTGTGCCACAATTTTTGTTGTGGTGCATCCAGCAACGACACGGCTAAATCTTCCTGCATCTCTTTATGCTGCTCACTTAAATTGGTGATCCGCAGTTCACCGCGCTGCCGTTTGCGCTGGGTAATATTAACGAGAAGCACCGCAATAACGGCAATAGCGACAACAATTGTGACAATTTTAGCCAGAAACAGACCATACTGAAAAAGTAATTCCACACATCCACCTTGTACAAAAATCACAGAATCTGCCGCTCAGTGTACAACACCGCGCCCTATACGTCTCTGCCGCAGTATCAGCCTACGAGCAGGCTTCCAGAATGCTTTTTTGCTGATGAAATCATTGCAAATTGTTAATTATCCGTTGTCTCTCCGGTAGGCCGATTGAAATAGCGCAGAGATTCAGGCATAAAGCCCAAACGCCATCAAAAAGCACAAAAAATATGGCAGATAAAGGCCATAAAGGAGTCATCGTGCACTATCAACCCCAGCTCGATTTGTTACAGAACCGTATCATCCTGGTGACTGGTGCCAGTGATGGTATTGGCAGGGAAGCGGCAATAACCTAGGCCCGCTACGGCGCGAGCGTTATTTTACTCGGCCGCAGTGAAGAAACACTTCGCCTTGTCGCGCAAGAAATTGACCGTCTTGGCGGCCTGCCCGCGCGTAGCTTCACCCTCGACTTGCTAACCTGCACCGCGCAAGACTGCCAGAGACTCGCCCAACAGATTAGCTTGCATTACCCTCGCCTGGACGGCGTGCTGCACAATGCTGGGCTTCTGGGTGATGTAGTGCCGATGACGGAGCAAGACCCCGAGGTATGGCAGCAGGTTATGCAGGTGAACGTTAACGGCACGTTTATGCTCACCCAGGCGCTGCTGCCGTTGCTGCTGAAATCCGAATCAGGATCGCTTATTTTCACCTCCTCCAGCGTGGGCCGCGAAGGTCGTGCGCATTGGGGCGCATATGCGGTGTCGAAATTTGCCACCGAAGGAATGATGCAAGTGCTGGCCGAAGAGTACAAAAACCAGTCGCTGCGGGTGAACTGCATCAACCCTGGTGGCACTCGCACCAAAATGCGTGCCAGCGCATTTCCGACGGAAGATGCTAAAAAGTTGAAAACCCCTGCCGATATTATGCCTTTGTACCTTTGGCTAATGGGCGATGACAGTCGCCGTAAAACCGGTATGACATTTGATGCCCAACCAGGACGTAAGCCAGGAATTGCACAATGAGTGATGAACGTTACCGCGAGCGCCAACAGCGCGTAAAAGAGCGTGTTGCTGCCCGAGTTGCCGCCGCACAGGACGCCCGAGGGATAGTGACTGTGTTTACCGGCAACGGTAAAGGCAAAACCACTGCCGCTTTTGGCACTGCAACCCGCGCTGTAGGCCACGGCCAGAACGTTGGGGTCATTCAGTTTATCAAAGGCACATGGCCCAACGGCGAGCGTAATTTGCTGGAGCCACTGGGCGTTGAGTTTCAGGTCATGGCAACCGGTTTTACCTGGGATACGCAAAACCGTGAAAGCGATACTGCGGCCTGCCTCGCCGTTTGGCAGCACGCTAAACGTATGCTCGCCGATGAGACGCTTGAGATGGTTGTACTCGACGAACTGACCTATATGGTGGCCTATGATTATCTGCCGCTGGAGGAATTTAAAACTTTGTTTTTGTAAATATATGCAAAAAATAAATAAAAAATGAAACGTCTGGAAAATAAGATAAATTTCCATGAGTAGCAAAATCGTCTTGTTTTCACATATCTTGAATTA
>JBOFJM010000123.1:0-1830 GCA_051656825.1 Kluyvera sp. | reverse complement strand
GCCAGTTAATATTGCCCACCAACAGGCTTTCCACTATTGCCAGAAAAGGAAGCGACTCCGCATTGGCCGGGGTAATATGCAGCACGACGCCAAGTGGGCGCCAGCTCTCGAAATGCGGCTGTGATAGATTAAAACGGCGTAATGAGAAAGGGATATCACCCAGCTCATGTTCAAGTTTGAAACGCAACGCCTCTGGCTGGCAGAACTGGCGCACATCTTCGCGGGTAACTGCATCAAGCTGAGGTAAAAATGCGCTATCTTCCAGCCGCTTTACAAAACGTTGCGCACAGGCAAACAACGCATCCGTGGGTAGCGGCTGGCTTAGCGTATCGTGCAACGTCTCTGTCAATAAGCTCAACGCCCGTTCCGTAGTGGCGGAGGGGTAACACTGGCCATAAATAAAATACATATCACTTTCCTCGAATTAATTCCGAGGCCGCTAATGCGCAGCTACGGGTTTTATGCTGACTGGCGCGGCCAAGTAGCTCAAACCAGTCTGTCTCTGCTCCACATCCGCATTCGTGGGCGCGATGCAGGATGGCTAAATCGCTCATTACAACGCTATGGGCTGGGCTGGAGGTAATATACGGTGAGACAAATTGCAAAAATCCCCGCGCTCCGTAGCCTTTAATTTCAAACGTGCGGGTATCGCGGATCCACGCTCTGGCGTATACCGGAATATGAAAGTGGTGATGGGCACATTCAATATAAGGAACGCAGTGTTCAACGGCGCCGTAACCATCCCGGCAACAGGTGTCAGGTAGCCCTAGCTGTTCACCAAGCCGTGCATATAACGTCGCCTTTGGTATTTCTTTGTCCGCATGTGTTTTCCAGCCACCGCCGAAAAATATTAATGAACCTGGCGGTAAGGCAAGCGGCGGCAAATTCATATCGCGCATCCTTTCAAGCACGAACCACATAAAGGCGGGGAATCCCAAAATACGTACTGGGACATCATCTTGTGAGAAAGTTTGTAGCGCCTGGATAACACCAAATGGATCGAACTCATGACCTTTCCCGGTGTTCCGCAGAGCATAAACGGCCTGTTTGACGGGCGCATATTTACATAAAAACTGGTCGGTATAGGCCGTGCCTAACGTGATGATATCGTTGGGTTCATATTTTTTGTCCGCTGGTTCCTGAGGATGTCAACTCCAGCGCGTCCTGACCGGTGTTACTGAGCAAAAGATGATGCTTAAAATAATTAGCAAATATCGGCGGCAAATCTCCCCATGAGTTCAACTGCGGATTGTCCGGGTTGATATTGTGATGAGTTAACCATTGCGCGTATCCCGGCGTATTCCTTACATGGAAAGAAACAATCTCCAGCATCGCGTTATGAAACAACTGCTCACTAATTGCATTACTCTGATAAGGTCGAGTGAGTGCACACAGCCTATTGACGACAGGGACGGATATCACGTTATATTTCCTTAATAGTTGTTACATCTATTAAATAATCTGACGTTATCCAGCCAAGAAAGAATATTATTATTCCATTTATTTTTTGTTTATTAAGAATAAATAATTAACGGTAGGGTGACATGATGTGAATATATGGTATTTGCTATGCAGCATGAGGAGAATAAGTTTTTTACCTTATCTAAAGATCGGTTCAACCACAGAAGATACCATCAGTTTAATAATGCCATGTACGAGTTCTGATAATTCAGTTAATTCATTACTCAGCATTTACAGTAGGCATTTAAATTAATAACTTAATTACATTTGTCATATTTCGCTAATAACTGGCAATGAATTGAAATACCATCAGTCACTATTGGCTACCAAATAAAATAGCGCTGCTGTGCCGATACCGTATTTTACACA
>JBOFJM010000122.1:0-13469 GCA_051656825.1 Kluyvera sp. | reverse complement strand
CGTTCAATCTGAGCCATGATCAAACTCTTCAATTTAAGTTTGATGCTCGTGAATTAAACTTCGTAATGAATTACGTGTTCACTCAGAGACTTGGTATTCATTTTTCGTCCGAGGACGTTAAGAATCCGTATCATTGAGTGCCCACACAGATTGTCTGATAAATTGTTAAAGAGCAGTGCCGCTTCGCTTTTTTCTCAGCGGCGCGGGATGTGCATAATACGCTTTCCCGCTTCAGAGTCAAGCGTTTATTTTCGCTTTTCTCCGTCGAGATTCTCAGGAGAACCTCGCTGACCCGGTGGCTTGTTTGCCGTTGTTCCGTCTCAGTGGAGGCGCATTATAGGGAGTTCTGAGACGTTGACAAGCCTTGTTTTTAAAAAACTTTTCAACCGTCTCTTTTTTGAACGAATCAGGCTGAAACAGGCAGTTTTTCGAGCGTTTCAAAGCCATAACGCTGTAAAACGGGTAAAAGTTGCTCAGTTTCTGGGGTTAACGCCATACAGTAAGCCACGTTAGCCTCACATGATTTCGCATCCGGCGCTTCATGTTCTAACAACCAGGCTGTTCTACGCGCGATCGCCGCGCCGGAATCCACTAACCGAGTTCCTTCTGGAAGCACCTGTAGAAGTTCTTCCTGTAATAGAGGGAAGTGGGTGCAGCCGAGCACCACGGTATCTGGCGGCTCCTGCATACGTAACCACGGGCGCAGAATGCGACGCAGCTCTTCCAGCGGTACAGGTTCGCCGTGCAGCTTCGCTTCAGCCAATACCACCAGCTCCGCCGATCCCAGCATTTCTATCTGGCACTCATTGGCAAAGCGTGCAATCAGCTCATGGGTATAAGGACGTTTCACCGTTCCTCGGGTTGCCAGTAATCCGATAATACGGTTAGCAGACAGCCGCGCCGCCGGCTTAATCGCAGGCACTACGCCCACCACCGGGAATTCGAATTTGTCACGCAGCGCTGGCAGCGACACAGTGCTCGCCGTATTACAGGCGATAACGGCCAGCGCGAGCGGATAGCGTTGCTGTACAGCAGTGACAATTTCAACGACGCGCTCCACGATAAACTCTTCGCTCTTTTCCCCGTATGGGAAAGCCACGTTATCGAAAGCGTAGATGTAATGAAGATTCGGCAGAAGGTGCCGAATCTCATCGTAGACCGACAGCCCACCTACCCCGGAATCAAAGACCAGGACGGTGGGACGTGGTTCAGAAGGTGTAGCTGCCAGACAAGGTGTATTCCCGTCCTGCAGTTGCGTAGCCATAAACTGTCTCGTAATCTTTATCGAACAGGTTGGCTATTTTACCACGAACTGTCAGGTGTGAGGTGATCGGATATGAAGCCGATACATCAACGGTGCTGTAGCTCGGTAAAACCTGCTGCGTTGGGTTGTACTGCGACGTGTTGTTATCGTAGCGCTTACCGTAGTATTGCCACGACACATCCATATCAACATTAAACATTGACCAATCGAGCTGGTATTTCGCCTGACGTTTTGAACGGCGCGCCAGCACTTCACCGTTATCATCATTGCGTGGATCGATATACTGCAACGTCACACGATGGCTGAAGATGCCAGTATCCACACTCCCTGTCCATTCCACACCTTTAATCGTGGCGGAGTTGATGTTGTCATACTCACCCGCCCAAGTTACCGGATCAGAATAGTAGGTAATAAGGTTGCTTATCTTGTAATGGTAAGCCGACAGACGCCAGTCCAGCGGGCCCGTTAATCCTTCAAGCCCAGCTTCCCACTGCTTTGACTCTTCTGGTTTCAGGTTCGGGTTAGAATTGATACCGAAGCGGGTTGAGCCGAACTGCTGACCCAGAGACGGAGCCAGGAAGCCCGTGCCGTAGGAGAGCGTCGCGCGATAGTTTTCGACGAACGCCCAACCTGCGGTTGCCTGCCAGGTGCCATGCCAGCCAAACTGCTCATCGTGGTCTTCACGGCCAGATGCTTCGAGCGTAACAGTACCGAACTGCTGCTGCCCAGTTAAATACAGCCCAGTGTTGTCACGTTTATAGCTATCCGACATCGTAGTACTGGATGACGTTAAACGCTGTTGCTGCCAGTCCACACCCGCGCTAATAGACCCCTGCCCAACCTGAACGTTGTTACCCCATTGCAGGTTACGCTGCGTCATATTATCCAGCGTAGTGCCATCGTTATAGCGGCCGTAGATACTGCTGTAGTTGTAGTCCTTTACCTTCTGGTAGCTTGCAATTAGCTGCGAAGAGTAAATTCCTGAATTAAATTGCAGCCCGGTATCCCAGGATTGGTTATAGAGTTGTTCTTCGTCAGCGCTATAGTTTTTAGACGTCGGCGGGCTGCCCAGGTCATAATCAGAGTTGTTGGTATAGCTATGCCCACGGAAAAAGCCGGACAAGCTGTCATTAAATTTATGCTCCAGGCTACCCCAGAAGGTCTTATTGCGAAAACCGTCACGATCGCTGTCGTGATCCCAGCTTGAACCCGGCTGGACGTTAAAACCTTTAGTGCTTTCATAGGAGCCTGCAACGGTTGCTACCGTGTCGCCAAAACGCTGACGCAGCGTACCATCATAATGCTGGTAGCCTTTCGACCCCATTCCGGCATCAATTTTTGATTCGTCGTTGTCGGAGCGCGTAATAACGTTAATGACCCCGCCCATCGCACCAGAGCCATAAATTGCCGAGCGAGGCCCGCGGATATATTCCACGCGCTGCACTAAAGAAAGCGGAATTTGATTCAAGTCTGGCGTATTGGAAATGCCAGGACGGCTCATCGGGATACCGTCAACCAGTACCAGCACCTGGCGCGTTTCCGTGCCACGAATAAAGAGAGAAGAAGACTGCCCCATACCGCCATATTGCGCGATATCGACGCCAGGTAAACGACGCATAACGTCGTTCAGATTCTTCGCCTGCCAGCGATTGATCTCCTCGCGCGTAACCACATCCGTTGGCGCTAATACAGTATCAACCGGTTGTTGAAAACGGTTGGCGGTCACCACCAGCGTGTCTGAATTGCTATTTTGCGCCCAGCCGGAAAATGCTGTGACGGATAACGCCGTCATCAGCGAAGCTTTTTTAATCATTTTTCAAAGCATCCGAAACATAAAAAAGGATGCCGCAGGTTTTATCCGTAGTTCGCGACGATAAAACCTTAAGCGACGTAATCCGGCAGGTCTTCGGGCTTGGAGGCTGTTTAAAATCATGATGACTTCCCACGGCACGCCGCAGTGTCTGCACCAGGTGCGCTCATGATTTACCTTCCTTACCGCTGCGCGTCAGCCCCAGATTTACACTGGGTTCCCTTTTAACTCACAGGACCGGGGCACAAATGCTACATTTAGTTACATATAGATGTCCAGACTGCTATTTATCATTTTCGCTGACATCGACACTGGACATCCCCTGAGCAAGCCCTACAATCCCCGCGTACTTTTATTATTCAGGATGCATAATGACCCCCGAACACCTCCCAACCGAACAGTACGACGCTCAGCTCGCCGAGAAAGTCACTCGCCTGCAAACGATGATGACGCCGTTTAGCGCACCCGCGCCGGAGGTGTTTCGCTCACCGGTCAGCCACTACCGGATGCGCGCAGAATTCCGCATCTGGCATGACGGCGATGACCTGTACCACATCATGTTCGACCAGCAGACCAAGAGCCGCATTCGCGTTGACACGTTCCCGGCTGCCAGCGAACTTATCAACGCGCTGATGACCGCCATGCTCGACGGAGTGCGCGACAATCATAGCCTGCGCCATAAGCTGTTCCAGATTGACTACCTCACCACCTTGAGCAATCAGGCGGTGGTATCGCTGCTGTACCATAAAAAGCTGGATGACGCCTGGCGCGAGCAGGCCGAAGCCTTGCGTGACGCTCTGCGCGCGCAGGGTTTCAACGTGCACCTGATTGGCCGCGCAACCAAAACGAAAATCGCGCTGGACCAGGACTATATCGACGAGTGTCTGCCGGTTGCGGGTACAGAGATGATTTACCGCCAGGTTGAAAACAGCTTCACCCAGCCAAACGCGGCGATGAACATCCAGATGCTCGAATGGGCGCTCAACGTCACGCAGAACTCACGCGGCGACCTGCTGGAGCTGTACTGCGGTAACGGCAACTTCTCACTGGCGCTGGCGCGTAACTTCGAGCGCGTACTGGCGACCGAAATTGCCAAACCGTCGGTGGCAGCGGCGCAATACAACATTGCGGCTAACCACATCGACAACGTGCAGATAATCCGCATGGCGGCGGAAGAGTTTACTCAGGCAATGAACGGGGTGCGGGAATTTAACCGCTTGCAGGGAATTGATTTGAAAAGCTATCAGTGTGAAACAATTTTTGTCGATCCACCGCGTAGTGGGCTGGATAGCGAAACGGAGAAGATGGTGCAGGCGTATCCGAATATTCTGTACATCTCCTGCAACCCAGAGACGCTGTGTCAGAACCTCGAAACCCTCAGCCAGACGCATAACATCAGCCGACTGGCGCTGTTTGATCAGTTCCCATATACACACCATATGGAATGCGGCGTACTGCTCACCAGCAAATAACCCCCCGTAGGCCTGATAAGCGCAGTGCCATCAGGCATTGCGCCAACCCTTGCCGGATGGCGGCGTAAACGCCTTATCCGGCCTACAAATAACCCCCGTAGGTCTGATAAGCGAAGCGCCATCAGGCATTGCGCCAATCTTTGCCGGATGGCGGCGTAGACGCCTTATCCGGCCTACGGTGTGCGGGAGATTATTCAGTCACCTGGTGTTTACGATGACGCATTTTAAAGCCAATCCAGAACACCAGAATCACCGACAGCACCGCCGGGAAGAAGTTAGAACCGATATCCGGGTATTCCGCCCGCACCACGGTGCTATACAACAGCACACCTAAAATAAAGCAGGCGGCAGCCAACCCCGGTAAACCGACCGGCATCGTGCGGTTTTGATAACGTTGATGCAGACAGTACACCGTCAGCACCAGCGAAATAATCGGGAACACAGAGAATGGCACGACAGAGCTAAACAGTGCCGCAAACGTCCCGTTAATCGATAAGCCAGCTAACAGCGCCAGCAACAGCGTACCTCTATCTTGACCTAACTGTTTCATTGCTCGTCTACCACCTTATTCGGAATAATGTGACACTTTTCTTGTTCGCGGCGATACCAATAGTACGCGCCTTTGGAAATCATCCGCAGCTGCAACACCAGCCGTTCTTCTAAATGACGGCGTTGCTCAGGGCTGACGTCCAGCGCTTCGGCCCCCGCGCTAAACACAATAGTCACCATCGCTTCGGCCTGCGCTTCAGTAAACGCACGCGGCATATGGTTTTCGATTTCCAGATAGTCAGCAAGTTCCGCAATGAAGTGTTGAATTTCACGGGCAACCGCAGCACGAAATGCCGCAGACGTTCCTGAACGTTCCCGCAGTAACAGGCGGAAGGCGTTCGGGTTGTTGCCGATAAACTCCATAAAGGTTGAAACGGAGGTGCGGATAACGCTGCCGCCTTTAGCGATACGCTGGCGCGCCTGGCGCATCAACTGACGGAGCATCAAACCACTCTCATCAACCATGGTCAGCCCAAGCTCATCCACATCACGGAAATGACGATAAAAGGAGGTTGGCGCAATTCCCGCCTCGCGTGCAACCTCACGCAGGCTCAGGCTGGCAAAGCTACGCTCGGCGCTTAGTTGACTAAATGCCGCTTCTACCAGCGAACGCCGGGTTTTCTCTTTTTGTTGCGCTCTAACACCCATCACGATGACTGAATCCTTCCACATGCCATGTTGGCACTATACCAGAGATTAAAACGAATCCGCTTACGTCGCTTTGTTAATGATTATTTACACGCTATTTATGCTATTTCGCTGGAAAAAAGCCCAACGATAATTGGGTTATTCTTTCGATGATGTTATGATTCTGTTGCTTTTATGTATAAGAACAGGTAAGCCTTACCATGCCACATTCCTACGATTATGATGCAATAGTAATTGGTTCCGGCCCCGGCGGCGAAGGCGCTGCTATGGGACTGGTGAAGCAAGGAGCCCGTATCGCCGTGATAGAGCGTTATCATAATGTCGGCGGCGGTTGTACCCACTGGGGCACTATCCCCTCCAAAGCCCTTCGCCATGCCGTCAGCCGTATTATCGAATTCAACCAGAACCCTCTCTACAGCGACCACAGCCGACTTCTCCGTTCCTCATTTGCCGACATCCTGAATCATGCTGATAGCGTTATCAATCAGCAAACCCGTATGCGTCAGGGCTTTTATGAGCGCAACCACTGCGAAATGTTGCAAGGCGACGCCCGATTCGTCGATGAGCACACCATCGCCCTGGAATGCCCGGACGGCTCGGTTGAAACGCTAACCGCCGATAAGTTCGTCATCGCCTGCGGTTCGCGCCCGTATCGCCCCGCAGACGTCGATTTTAGCCACCCGCGCATTTACGACAGCGACTCTATCCTTAGCCTGCACCACGAACCTCGCCACGTCATTATCTACGGCGCGGGGGTTATCGGCTGCGAATATGCGTCTATCTTCCGTGGAATGGACGTCAAAGTTGACTTGATCAACACCCGCGATCGCCTGCTGGCCTTCCTCGACCAGGAAATGTCAGACTCACTGTCGTATCACTTCTGGAACAGCGGCGTAGTGATTCGCCACAACGAAGAGTACGAGAAAATTGAAGGCGTGGACGACGGTGTGATCATGCATCTGAAGTCCGGGAAAAAACTCAAAGCCGATTGCCTGCTGTTTGCCAACGGTCGTACCGGCAACACCGACTCCCTGGCGCTGGAAAACATAGGCCTACAGGCTGATGGCCGTGGTCAGTTGAAAGTCAACAGCATGTACCAAACCGCATTGCCGCACGTCTATGCCGTAGGCGATGTCATTGGCTACCCGAGCCTGGCCTCTGCCGCTTACGATCAGGGCCGCATTGCCGCACAAGCGTTAATGCGAGGCGAAGCCACCGCGCACCTGATTGAAGATATCCCAACGGGTATCTACACCATTCCAGAAATCAGTTCTGTCGGCAAAACTGAGCAACAGCTAACTTCAATGAAAGTGCCTTACGAAGTGGGCCGTGCGCAGTTTAAACATCTGGCGCGGGCGCAAATCGTCGGCATGAGCGTGGGCAGTCTGAAAATCTTGTTCCATCGTGAAACCAAAGAAATTCTGGGCATTCACTGCTTTGGGGAGCGCGCAGCCGAAATTATTCATATCGGCCAGGCCATCATGGAGCAGAAAGGCGGCGGTAACACCATTGAGTACTTCGTTAACACCACCTTTAACTACCCCACGATGGCAGAGGCCTATCGAGTTGCAGCGTTGAACGGCTTAAACCGCCTTTTTTAACGTCTTCTCGAAATGGCCATCCATCGTGCTGCGGATAGCCTCTGCGAGCTGCTCATAGCGGCTACGCAGGGGCGATCCTGGTCGATAGACCAAGCCAACGGTGCGGCGAGGTTCCGGCTTAATGCACGGCAGATAGATAACGCCATCACGTTTGCGTTCCTGCGGCACAGACAGCGCAGGCAGTAGCGTAATGCCGCTTCCCGCCGCCACCATATTGCGCAGCGTTTCCAGGCTGGTCGCGCGGAAATGGGTATCTTCATCCGCGCCCGCTTCAAAACAGAAACCCATCGCCTGGTCACGCAGACAGTGGCCGTCTTCCAGCATCAGCAGTTTTTCACCCGCCAGATCGGACATCGGCACGCGATCGCGCTCTGCCCACGGATGATCTTCATAGATCGCCAGCATCATCGGCTCGTCATACAGCGGCACTTCGATAAATGCTTCGCTTTCCTTCACTAAAGCCAGAATGGCGCAGTCCAGCTTACCGCTATCAAGCTGAGCAAGCAGCTGATGGGTTTGCGCTTCATGCAGATACATTTCCAGTTTTGGGAAGGTTTGATGCAGCATCGGGATAATATGAGGCAGCAGATACGGGCCAACGGTCGGAATCAAGCCGATATGCAACGGGCCAGACATCGCCTCCCCTTGCTGGCTTGCCATCTCCTTAAGCACTTTGACCTCGCGTAGCACTGTACGCGCCTGGTCCACCAGCAACAGTCCGGCCTGGGTAAACAGAACCTTGCGGCTGGTGCGTTCCAGCAGCATGACGCCCAGTTCATCTTCCAGTTTGCGAATTTGTCCGCTGAGAGTCGGCTGGCTGACATGGCACGAGTCTGCCGCTCGGCGGAAGTGTCGGTGTTCGGCAAGCGCCACCAGGTATTCAAGATCACGAATATTCATTATTCATCCTCCATCGCCATGATAGCCCATGGCGATAGATAGAATAGCAACGAATGATTATCCCTATCAAGTTTTCTGTTTAATAATACAGCACAGAAACAGGTGGCCTCGTTTAACCCTTGAAGTCGCCACACTGATTTCAGAGTTTCTCTCAAACTCGACTAAATAAAGCTAAAATGAACGTTTTGCGGGCCCCGTGGCCCGCTTTTTTTGTCTTTATTCCGCCGACACGCTTACCCCAAACGCGCCTGCGCGTCGCTAATCGCTTGCGCAACCTGCTTCGGCGAGACGCCGCCTTTTGCCGCGCGTTTATCAAAGCATGATTGCAGCGACAGAATTGGGTACACATCCTCACCAATCACCGCACTGAATTTTTGCAGGTCAGCCAGCGCCAAATCTTCCAGCGGTTTGCCCTGTGCAATGGCTTCGACCACCGCTTCACCAACAATATGGTGCGCTTCACGGAACGGCACACCTTTAGCGACCAGATAATCCGCCAGCTCGGTCGCATTGGCATAGCCTTGCTGCGCAGCTTCCTGGCAACGTGGGCGTTTCACTTGAATGCCATCGAGCACCAGCGCCGCCATATGCAAGCAGTCAAGCCAAGTATCCAGCGCGTCAAAGACCCCTTCTTTGTCTTCCTGCATATCTTTGTTATACGCCAGCGGCAGGCCTTTCAGGGTCATCATCATGCCAGTCAGCGCGCCCTGCACACGGCCACATTTACCGCGAATCAGCTCCAGCGCATCGGGGTTTTTCTTCTGCGGCATCAGCGAGGAACCTGAAGTCACGCGGTCAGAAAGCTCGACAAAACCGGCTTCACCGGTATTAAAGAAGATTAAGTCTTCAGCAAAGCGCGATAAATGCACCATCCCGATAGAAGCATCAGAAAGCAGTTCCAGCACGTGGTCACGGTCAGAAACGCTGTCCAGGCTGTTACGTGTTGCTGAAGCAAAGCCCAACCAACCCGCCAGTTGTTCACGGTCGATTTCATAGGCGGTTCCCGCCAGCGCACCGCAGCCCAGCGGGCTGACATCAAGGCGCTTTAACGTATCCTGAAGGCGGCTTTCATCACGCGCCAGCATCTCAACGTATGCCAGACACCAGTGAGCAAAAGTGACCGGCTGCGCGCGTTGCAGGTGGGTATAACCCGGCATTACTGCATCCTGATTCGCCTTTGCGGTCGCGACCAGCGCGCTTTGCAACTGATGGTTTGCCGCCAGCAGTTCTGCCACGGTGTCTTTGCACCACAGCTTGAGGTCAGTGGCGACCTGGTCGTTACGGCTACGTCCGGTGTGCAGTTTCTTGCCCAGTTGGCCAACTTTATCGATAAGTTTGCCTTCAACCCAGCTATGAATATCTTCAGCATCGCTGTCGAGAATTTGCTGCGGATTAGCGCGAACCTCTTCCAGCAACACGCTCAGCGCCTGTTCGAGCTGAATCTGTTCTTCTGCGGTCAGTACGCCAACGGTTACCAGCGCTTTAGACCAGGCGACCGAGCCAATGATATCCTGCTCCGCCAGGCGATAGTCAAAACGTAAAGAGTCGTTGAACTGTTTGAACCGCTGATCCGCTGCCTGAGTAAAACGCCCGCCCCAAAGTGCCATAACATGCTTCCTTAAATTCTTCGATTTCACTGCCGGATAGCGCTGCGCTTATCCGGCACATAAAAAGTTAAGCCAGAATACGTGTGCCAATCGGCGTGCCATTAAACAACGCCGGTAACTGCTCCGCATGACGCCAGGAGGCGATATCGACCGGGCGTCCGAGTGCGCGCGCGGCATCCAGCGCAGCATTCACTTTCACAATCATGCCATCGGTAATAATGCCCTGGTCAATCAGTTGCTCGGCTTTCGCCGCCGTCATTTCAGCAATGCGCTGGCCTTTACCATCCAGAATACCGCTCACGTCAGAGAGCAGAATTAAATCCGCGCCCAGCGTTGCCGCCAGCGCCGTCGCCGCCTGGTCGGCGTTGACGTTCATCAGTTGCCCTTCAGCGGTCACACCAATCGAGCTAACAACAGGCAGGAAACCGCCTTCCAGCAGCAGATTAATCAGCTTCGGCGAACCTGGCTGCGCCAGACCCACGTGTCCGAGATCTTCATCAAGCTGAGTAATGCTCACGCTGTCGCCATCACCGAGGTACAGGCCAACAGACGCAATATCATGTTTTTTCGCCCACGCCAGCAGGGTTTTGTTAGCCGTACCCGCCAGCGCGCCGGTAATAATGTCGATTTGGTCAGCAGGCGTGACCCGCAGGCCTTCTTTCTTTTTCACCGGCAGGTTGAGCTTCTTCATCAGCTCATCCACCACGCAACCGCCGCCGTGGACAATCACCAGCGGGCGTTGATGCGACTCGCGGTAATTCACCAGCGCGGTAAACAGGCGCTCCAACGCTTCTTCGCTATCGAGTAACACGCCGCCCAGTTTGATAATTAATGGATTCATCGTCATCACACCTTAAATAAGAGACTGCGTCTCAGCGAAGCCGAAACGGATATTGGCGCACTGCACAGCCTGCGCGGCGGCGCCTTTCAATAAATTGTCTTCAGTTGCCACCACAATCAGGTGCTCGCCCTGAACGGCAAAACCGATATCGCAAAATGGCAACCCAACCACATTTTTCAGCGCCGGAACGCCTTTGTCGTATAAACGCACCAGCGGTTTATTGCCGTAGGCCTGTTGCAGCGTCTGCGCCACTTGCTCATGGCTCACACCCGGTTTCAGGCGGCAGGTGATGGTTTCCAGAATACCGCGCGGGAAGTTGCCCAAATGCAGGGTAAAGATAACGTCTGCGCCCAGATGGCTGGCGATTTCCGGCTGATGGCGATGCGTGAACACACCGTAAGGTTGCAGGCTCACTTCGCAAAAACTATTGGAAATAGCCGCTTTACGCCCCGCGCCGCTCACGCCACTGGTGGCGTTGATCACCGGCCACTGGCTGAGATCCAAGAGATCGGCCTCAATCAGCGGTTTTAACGACAACTGCGCCACCGTTGGGTAGCACCCCGGAACAGCAATCAGATTCGCCTCTTTCAGCACATCCGCGCTCCACTCGGCAAGGCCGTACACCGCCTGCGCCAGTAGATCAGGATGCTGATGAGTAAAACCGTAGTATTTTTCGTAGAACGCGCCGTCATTAACACGGAACGCCCCGGAAAGATCGAACACCACGCAGCCCACCGCGAGGAATTGCGGGGCCAGGTCGTGGCTCACTTCATGGGCAGTGGCGAGAAACACCACATCAACGCCCGCACTGAATTCGCTGATATCGGACATCGGTTGCAGCGGCAAATCGACGATGCCTTTTAGCTGCGGATGTAAATCGGAGATAAGCTTACCCGCATCATTGCTTTGCGCTGAGACGGTCAAAGCGGTTATGTTCATATGAGGATGGCGATTTACATAGGTCACAAGCTCTGCGCCAGCGTAACCGCTCGCGCCCACAATCAGCGTATTCAACATCGGGGCTGCTCACCTTCTTATGTCTGTTTTCCTGGCTAAGCGTCGTGACATCACCCTACCATTTGTGGGTTTTATTACGCCTAACGATAATGTATTTTTATTCACAAATACTGCATGAATATTGATACCATCATGACCCGAGGTGTGTCAACAATGAAAAACAATTTACCCCCATTTATCGAGATTTATCGCGCATTGATCGCCACACCGTCCATCAGCGCAACCGAAGAAGCGCTCGATCAGAGTAATGCGTCTTTAATCACTCTGCTGTCTGACTGGTTCGCCTCTTTGGGCTTTAATGTTGAGGTTCAACCCGTCCCCGGAACCCGCAATAAATTCAACCTGCTGGCTAGCATCGGCCAGGGTGCGGGCGGCCTACTGTTAGCCGGGCATACCGACACCGTCCCCTTCGACGACGGACGTTGGACGCGCGACCCTTTCACCCTCACCGAACACGACAACAAGCTGTACGGCCTGGGCACTGCCGACATGAAAGGTTTCTTCGCGTTTATTCTTGATGCTCTGCGTGATGTCGATGTGACGCAGTTGAAAAAGCCGCTCTACATTCTGGCGACGGCAGACGAAGAAACCAGCATGGCCGGCGCACGCTATTTTGCCGAGTCCACCGAGCTACGACCGAACTGCGCCATCATCGGCGAGCCAACCTCGCTGCAACCGGTGCGCGCCCACAAAGGCCATATGTCCAACGCCATCCGCGTACTGGGCCAGTCGGGCCACTCCAGCGATCCGGCGCGCGGGGTGAACGCAATAGAAATCATGCACGATGCGATTGGCCGCGTAATGCAACTGCGCGACTCGCTTAAAGAGCGCTACCACTACGAGGCGTTTACCGTGCCGTATCCCACGCTCAATCTGGGTAGCCTTCACGGCGGCGATGCCTCAAACCGCATCTGCGCCTGCTGCGAACTGCATATGGATATTCGCCCGCTACCGGGCATGACGCTAAACGATCTCAACGGTCTGCTGAATGAAGCGCTGGAGCCGGTTAGCGCCCAATGGCCTGGACGCCTGACGATAAGCGAACTGCATCCGCCGATTCCAGGCTACGAATGCCCGCCGGATCACCCCCTGGTGGAAGTGGTCGAGAAATTGCTTGGCGCGCAAACCGAAGTCGTCAACTACTGTACCGAAGCGCCGTTTATTCAAACGCTCTGCCCGACACTGGTGCTTGGCCCCGGTTCTATCAATCAGGCCCACCAGCCGGATGAATATCTGGAAACCCGCTTTATTAAACCTACCCGCGAGCTAATCACCCAGGTTGTACATCATTTCTGCTGGCATTAACGCCAGCGGCGTTGCGTTTATTGAGCCAATACCTGGACAAATAAACGCAGCGCCACCCCGCGATTAATCCTCTTAATTTCCGTGCGCTTGCTCACATTTTCATAAGCATTACTTATCTGGCTGGATGCGAATTAACTTTCGTAAATTGCTGGCATTTATTCGTTTGCTGAAGCGATTTCGCAGCAATTGACGTCAGGTGTTTTACGTGGCTTTATAAAAGAGGTGTCTTTTATCCCTGCCCTTTCGTTCCAAAGGACGGGATATAACAAAATAAAATGAGATGGGGTATCTGGGTTAATGAACGAACAATATTCCGCGTTGCGTAGTAATGTCAGTATGCTCGGTAAAGTGCTAGGCGATACCATCAAGGATGCGCTTGGTGAAAACATTCTTGACCGTGTAGAAACAATCCGCAAATTGTCCAAATCGTCCCGTGCTGGCAATGAGGCTAATCG
>JBOFJM010000121.1:0-4234 GCA_051656825.1 Kluyvera sp. | reverse complement strand
ATATCGCCAACTACCTTGTGCGTAAAGGCGACGAAGTGCGTAACAACCTGCGCGGCTTCTTAAAGCCGATGGGCGTGATTTTCGTGCTGGCGATTTTACTGCTGGCGCAGCCTGACCTCGGTACCGTTGTGGTGCTGTTCGTGACCACGCTGGCGATGCTGTTTCTCGCGGGCGCTAAGCTGTGGCAGTTCATCGCGATTATCGGCATGGGGATTTCGGCGGTGGTGCTGCTGATTCTCGCCGAACCGTATCGTATTCGCCGCGTGACCTCTTTCTGGAACCCGTGGGAAGATCCATTCGGTAGCGGCTACCAGCTAACCCAATCGCTGATGGCGTTCGGTCGCGGCGAAATGTGGGGGCAGGGCTTAGGCAACTCGGTACAGAAACTGGAGTATCTGCCGGAAGCACATACCGACTTTATCTTCGCCATCATCGGCGAGGAATTAGGTTATATCGGTGTGGTACTGGCACTTTTAATGGTATTCTTCGTCGCTTTCCGCGCCATGTCCATCGGTCGCAAAGCGCTGGAGATCAACCAACGTTTTTCTGGATTCCTGGCTTGCGCAATTGGCGTGTGGTTCAGCTTCCAGGCGCTGGTTAACGTTGGGGCCGCGGCGGGTATGTTGCCGACGAAAGGCCTGACGCTGCCGTTGATAAGTTACGGTGGCTCCAGTCTTCTGATTATGTCGACTGCCATCATGTTCTTATTACGTATTGATTATGAAACACGTCTGGAAAATGCGCAGGCGTTTACCCGAGGTTCCCGATGAGCGGTCAAACAAAACGGTTAATGGTGATGGCAGGCGGTACTGGGGGGCACGTATTCCCTGGGCTGGCGGTTGCGCACCATTTAATGGATCAGGGCTGGCAAGTGCGCTGGCTGGGAACCGCCGATCGTATGGAAGCTGACTTGGTCCCTAAGCACGGTATTGAGATTGATTTTATTCACATCTCTGGCCTGCGCGGTAAAGGCCTGAAAGCGCTGCTGTTGGCTCCGATGCGTATTTTTAACGCCTGGCGTCAGGCGCGCGCGATAATGAAACGCTTTAAGCCAGACGTGGTGCTGGGTATGGGCGGTTATGTATCTGGGCCTGGCGGTTTAGCGGCGTGGTCGCTGGGGATTCCGGTGGTGCTGCATGAACAGAACGGCATTGCCGGTCTGACCAACAAATGGCTGGCTAAAATCGCCACCAAAGTGATGCAGGCTTTCCCTGGCGCGTTTGCGAATGCCGATGTGGTTGGTAATCCGGTGCGCGTTGACGTACTGGCGCTGCCGCTGCCGGAACAGCGCCTGGTGGGGCGTGATGGTCCAATCCGTGTGTTGGTTGTTGGCGGCTCTCAGGGCGCTCGCATTCTTAACCAGACGATGCCGCAGGTGGCGCAGCGTCTTGGCGATGCGGTGACTATTTGGCATCAGAGCGGCAAAGGCGGCCAACAAACGGTTGAGCTGGCTTATACCGATGCGGGTCAGCCTCAGCATAAAGTGACCGAATTTATTGACGACATGGCGGCAGCCTATGCATGGGCCGACGTGGTGGTGTGCCGCTCCGGCGCGCTGACGGTAAGCGAGATTGCGGCGGCAGGGCTGCCAGCGATTTTTGTGCCGTTCCAGCATAAAGACCGTCAGCAATACTGGAATGCGCTGCCGCTGGAAAAAGCCGGTGCAGCGAAGATTTTCGAACAGCCGCAGTTTACCGCGCAGGCAGTGGCGGACACCCTGGCAGGCTGGGATCGCAACACATTATTAGAGATGGCCGCACGCGCACGCGCAGCAGCTATCCCGGATGCTACCGAGCGGGTAGCAAAAGAAGTAAGCCTGGCGGCAAAGGCTTAATCATCGCGGCGCATTTGCGTCGCCCGAATTTTAGAAGTGATGGCGTTTAAGAGAATGAATACACAACAACTGGCGAAACTGCGTTCTATTGTGCCCGAGATGCGTCGCGTCCGGCACATTCACTTTGTTGGCATCGGCGGCGCCGGTATGGGCGGTATTGCCGAGGTGTTGGCCAACGAAGGGTATCAGATCAGCGGTTCCGATCTCGCGCCGAATCCGGTGACGCAGCAGTTGACTCAATTGGGCGCCACCATTTATTTCAACCACCGCCCGGAAAACGTTCGTGACGCGAGCGTGGTGGTGGTTTCAACGGCGATTTCCGCCGATAATCCGGAAATTGTAGCTGCACATGAAGCGCGTATCCCGGTTATCCGCCGTGCAGAAATGCTGGCAGAACTGATGCGTTTCCGTCACGGAATCGCGGTTGCCGGGACTCATGGTAAAACCACGACGACGGCGATGGTTTCCAGTATTTATGCCGAAGCCGGGCTAGACCCGACTTTTGTTAACGGCGGTTTGGTGAAAGCGGCAGGCGTACATGCGCGCCTGGGGCACAGCCGTTACCTGATTGCAGAAGCCGATGAAAGTGACGCTTCGTTCTTGCATTTGCAGCCGATGGTGGCGATTGTGACCAACATCGAAGCTGACCATATGGACACCTATCAGGGCGATTTTGAAAATTTAAAACAGACCTTTATTAATTTTCTGCATAATTTGCCGTTTTATGGTCGAGCAGTCATGTGTGTTGATGATCCGGTGATTCGCGAGCTGTTGCCGCGCGTTGGTCGTCAAATCACCACCTACGGTTTTAGCGACGACGCCGATGTGCGCGTTGAAGATTATCAGCAGATTGGCCCGCAGGGGCACTTCACCATCGTACGCCAGGACAAAGATGACCTGCGCGTCACGCTGAACGCACCGGGTCGCCATAACGCGTTGAACGCGGCGGCGGCGGTTGCGGTTGCGACAGAAGAGGGTATCGACGATGACGCTATCTTGCGTGCGCTGGAAAGCTTCCAGGGGACGGGGCGCCGCTTTGATTTTCTCGGCGAGTTCCCGCTGGCGGAAGTGAATGGCAAAGAAGGCTCCGCGATGCTGGTGGACGACTACGGCCATCATCCAACGGAAGTGGACGCGACCATCAAAGCCGCGCGCGCAGGCTGGCCGGATAAAAAACTGGTGATGGTGTTCCAGCCGCACCGTTATACCCGTACGCGTGACCTGTATGACGATTTTGCTCATGTGCTGACTCAGGTTGATGCTTTGCTGATGTTGGATGTCTATCCGGCGGGCGAAGCGCCCATTCCTGGGGCCGACAGCCGTTCGCTGTGCCGTACCATTCGTGGACGTGGGAAAGTTGACCCGATTCTGGTATCCGACCCGGCTCAGGTTGCCGATATGCTGGCTTCTGTGCTGACGGGGAATGATCTTGTCTTAATCCAGGGCGCAGGAAATATTGGTAAAATCGCGCGTAACTTAGCTGAAATCAAACTGAAGCCGCAAACTCAGGAGGAACCGCGTCATGGCTGATAAAATCGCGGTTCTTCTGGGCGGAACCTCAGCTGAACGCGATGTTTCGTTAAATTCCGGCGCAGCAGTGCTTGCCGGGTTACGCGAAGCGGGCGTTGACGCGCATCCGGTTGACCCGAAAGACACCGATGTTACCCAGTTAAAAAATATGGGTTTTAAGAAAGCGTTTATTGCGCTGCACGGTCGCGGTGGGGAAGATGGCACGCTTCAGGGGATGTTAGAGCTTATTCAACTGCCTTATACCGGCAGTGGTGTCATGGCATCCGCTATTTCTATGGATAAACTGCGCAGTAAATTACTGTGGCAGGGTGCGGGATTACCGGTGGCTCCGTGGGTTGCCATCACGCGTGATGCTTTCGTTGCAGGGCTGTCAGGTGAGATTTTACAGCAGGTTGCCGCGTTGGGCTTGCCGTTAATTGTTAAACCGAGCCGAGAAGGCTCGAGCGTCGGAATGTCGAAAGTTACCGAGAGTGACCAACTTGCCGATGCGTTAACGCAAGCGTTTCAACATGATGATGAAGTTCTGGTAGAAAAATGGCTCAGTGGGCCTGAATTTACGGTGGCGGTGCTCGGTGAAGAAATTTTACCGTCAGTTCGCATCCAACCTGCTGGAACCTTCTATGATTATGAGGCGAAGTATCTCTCTGATGAGACAAAATATTTCTGCCCTGGCTGTGAAGAATCTTCCCAGGAAGCTGCAATGCAGTCTCTGGTGCTGAAAGCCTGGAAAGTTTTAGGCTGCCGTGGTTGGGGCCGCATTGATGTGATGCAAGATAGCGACGGGCAGTATTATCTGCTGGAGGCGAACACGTCTCCGGGGATGACCAGCCACAGTCTGGTGCCGATGGCGGCACGTCAGGCTGGAATGAG
>JBOFJM010000120.1:0-16866 GCA_051656825.1 Kluyvera sp. | reverse complement strand
CGCGTGAAGACGTAGAACCGGAAGATGAATATGACGAATCTGCTGACGAATATGAAGGCGATGCAGAAGAAGTGGTAGAGCGTCGTCCGCGTAAACGTAAAAACGCTGCGCCGCGCAAACCGGCTTCTCGTCAGTACATTATGATGGGGCTGGGTGTTGTCGTGCTGGTGGTGCTGATTGTCGGCATCGGCTCAGCATTGAAAGCACCGTCTTCAAGCGATCAGAGCACTTCAACTGAAAAGAGCATTTCTCTTTCCGGTGATGCTACCGATCAGGCCAACACGACTCAACCTGCACAGGGCACTAACCCGCAGCAGGATGTCACTCTGCCGCCTATTTCCTCAACCCCAACTCAGGGCCAGGAAACCACTACGCCAGACGGCCAGCAGCGCGTAGAAGTTCAGGGTGACCTGAACAACGCGTTGACACAGCAGCAGGGTCAGATTGACACCGCTGTGGTGAACTCGACGCTGCCGACTGAACCAGCAACCGTTGCGCCAATCCGTAATGGTGCTCGCCCGGCTGTGACCGCGCCGGAAACGCCGCGTCAGACGACCGCGAACACCACTCGCCCGGAACGTAAGCATACGGTTATCGAAACCAAACCACAGCCAGTGGCGACGGCGAAAACCCAAAGCAAACCGGCTGTTGAAACGAAGCCCGTAACGACTGCGCCTAAACGCACTGAAACAGCGGCAACCACTGCGCCTGTGAAAACGCCAGCGACGACCGAAACGACAAAACCAGCCCCGACCGCAACGGCGACGACCTCGACCGCTGCGACGAAGGCTCCGGCAGCGACCAGCACCACGGCTCCTGCCGCAACAGCAACCGGTAAATCAGCAGGTGATGTCAATGCGCTGAAATCGGCATCTGGCTCACACTATACGTTGCAGCTCAGCTCTTCTTCTAACTACGACAACCTGAACGGTTGGGCGAAGAAAGAGAACCTGAAAAACTACGTAGTGTATGAAACCTCCCGTAACGGCCAGCCATGGTACGTTCTGGTTAGCGGTATTTACGCCTCTAAAGATGCGGCTAAAAATGCTGTTGCCACCCTGCCTGCTGACGTTCAGGCTAAAAACCCGTGGGCGAAACCGCTGCACCAGGTTCAATCTGACCTGAAATAATCGTTATCGACACAACCCTATCCGCGCTATGCGGATAGGGTGTGAAAGCGCAGGATGCTGTCGGAGCTTCTCCACAGCTGGAGATAGTGTAATTAGTCAGGCCGCATGAAAAAAAATCGCGCTTTTCTAAAATGGGCAGGGGGCAAGTACCCTCTGCTCGACGATATTAAAGATCATCTGCCGAAAGGCGATTGTCTGATTGAACCCTTCGTTGGTGCTGGATCGGTCTTCCTGAATACCGATTTTTCGCGTTATATTCTGGCTGATATCAACAGCGACCTCATTGAACTCTATAAGATAGTCAAAACGCGTCCTGATGAGTACGTTGAACAGGCCAGGGTGATGTTTGTACCCGAAACCAATAACGCCGAATGCTACTACCAACTGCGTGAAGAGTTTAACCGCAGCACAGACTTGTTCCGTCGAGCGGTGCTGTTTTTGTATCTCAACCGTCATGGTTACAATGGCCTATGTCGTTATAACCTGCGCGGTGAGTTCAACGTACCGTTTGGGCGTTACAAGAAGCCTTATTTCCCGGAAGCGGAGCTGCGTCACTTTGCCGAAAAGGCGCAGAATGCCGAGTTTTACTGCGAATCTTATGAAGATTGCATGACCCGTGCAGACGAGCGTTCCGTGGTGTATTGCGATCCGCCGTATGCCCCTTTGTCGGCAACGGCAAATTTTACGGCGTATCACACCAATAGCTTTAGCTTTGAGCAGCAGGCATTTTTGGCGCACAAAGCGGAAGAGTTGATGGCTCGGCGAATCCCGGTGTTGATTTCCAACCACCGTACGCCGCTGACGCTGGACTGGTATAAAAACGCTGCGGAGACGCATGTCGTAAAGGTGCGACGCAGTATTAGCCGCAACGGCGGCACACGTAAAAAGGTGGACGAACTGCTGGCGCTCTATCGCCCGCCTGGCAAAAAACAACGTTAAAGAGCCTAGCCCAGTAGGCTCTGAGGAGATGCGGATGAAACAGTACCTGATTGCCCCTTCAATTTTGTCGGCTGATTTTGCCCGCCTGGGGGAAGACACCGCCCGTGCGCTGGCCGCCGGGGCGGATGTGGTTCATTTCGATGTTATGGATAACCATTACGTTCCAAACCTGACTATCGGGCCGATGGTGCTCAAGGCGCTGCGTAATTACGGCATCACCGCACCGATTGATGTGCACCTGATGGTGAAGCCGGTTGACCGCATCGTCCCTGACTTTGCCGCTGCAGGCGCCAGCATCATCACCTTCCACCCAGAAGCCTCCGAGCACGTTGACCGCACCCTGCAACTGATTAAAGAGCACGGCTGTAAAGCAGGGCTGGTATTCAACCCAGCGACACCGCTGAGCTATCTCGATTACGTGATGGATAAACTGGACGTCATTTTGTTGATGTCGGTGAACCCAGGCTTTGGCGGCCAGTCCTTTATTCCACAGACGCTGGATAAGCTACGCGAAGTGCGTCGCCGCATTGATGAATCCGGCTACGATATTCGCCTGGAAGTGGATGGCGGCGTTAAGGTGAACAATATTAGCGAAATCGCGGCTGCAGGGGCAGATATGTTCGTCGCTGGCTCGGCGATTTTTGACCAACCAGACTACAAAAAAGTCATTGATGAAATGCGCAGTGAACTGGCAAAGGTAAGTCATGGATAAATTACAGACCATTCGCGGCGTTGCGTTTGACCTCGATGGCACGCTGGTAGACAGCGCGCCGGGGTTAACGGCGGCGGTGGATAGCGCGCTGTATGCGCTCGAACTCCCGGTTGCTGGCGAAGAGCGCGTTGTCACCTGGATTGGCAACGGGGCCGATGTCTTGATGGAGCGGGCATTGAACTGGGCCAGGCAAGAGCGCGCCTCACAGCGCACCGCACAGGGCAAACCGTCCGTCGATAGCCAGGATATTCCGCAGGAAGAACAACTGCGTATGCTGCGCCGCCTGTTTGACCGCTACTACGCTGAATTTGCCGAAGAAGGCAGCTTCCTGTTCCCGCAGGTTGAGCAGACGCTGGCGGCGCTGCATGACAGCGGCCTGCCGCTGGCACTGGTGACTAACAAGCCGACGCCATTTGTCGCCCCGATTCTCGAATCACTGGGGATTGCGAACTACTTCTCGCTGGTGATTGGCGGCGATGATGTACAAAACAAAAAACCGCATCCAGAACCGCTGCTGAAAGTGGCGGAGAAGCTGGCGCTTGAGCCTGCTAATTTGCTGTTTGTCGGCGATTCTCGCAACGACATCCAGGCGGCGAAAGCGGCGGGTTGCCCGTCCGTTGGCCTGACCTACGGATACAACTACGGCGAAGCGATTACGCAAAGTGAGCCAGACGTTGTCTTTGACCACTTTAATGAACTCTTGCCCGCTCTCGGGCTTTTGAACACTGAACATCAGGAAGCAGAACATGACTAAGCCCATCGTATTCAGCGGCGCACAGCCTTCAGGTGAACTGACCATCGGTAACTATATGGGTGCGCTGCGTCAGTGGGTGAA
This sequence comes from Kluyvera sp., assembly GCA_051656825.1. Taxonomy (GTDB): domain Bacteria; phylum Pseudomonadota; class Gammaproteobacteria; order Enterobacterales; family Enterobacteriaceae; genus Kluyvera. Next base: position 13,250 of record JBOFJM010000120.1, on the reverse strand, counting down.
CATGCAGGACGACTATCACTGCATCTACTGCATCGTTGACCAACATGCCATCACCGTTCGCCAGGACCCGCAGGCGCTGCGTAAAGCAACCCTCGACACGCTGGCACTGTATTTGGCCTGTGGTATCGATCCAGAAAAAAGCACCATCTTCGTACAGTCTCACGTGCCGGAACATGCACAGTTGGGCTGGGCGCTAAACTGCTACACCTACTTCGGCGAGCTGAGCCGTATGACTCAGTTCAAAGATAAATCTGCCCGCTATGCCGAAAACATCAATGCGGGTCTGTTTGACTACCCAGTACTGATGGCGGCGGATATCCTGCTGTACCAGACCAATCAGGTTCCGGTAGGTGAAGATCAGAAACAGCACCTGGAATTGAGCCGCGATATCGCCCAGCGCTTTAACGCCATTTATGGCGAAGTATTTAAAGTGCCTGAGCCGTTCATTCCTAAATCCGGCGCGCGCGTGATGTCGCTGCTGGAGCCAACCAAGAAAATGTCTAAGTCTGATGACAACCGTAACAATGTTATCGGCCTGCTGGAAGACCCGAAATCGGTCGTCAAGAAAATCAAACGTGCTATGACCGACTCCGAAGAGCCGCCTGTAGTACGTTATGACCTGAAAGAGAAAGCGGGTGTTTCTAACCTGCTGGATATTCTCTCTGGGGTGACTGGCCAGAGCATTCCTGAGCTGGAAAAACACTTTGAAGGCAAGATGTACGGCCACCTGAAAGGGGAAGTGGCGGAAGCGGTTTCCGGTATGCTGACCGAGTTACAAGGGCGCTATAATCTCTATCGTAACGATGAAGCGTTCCTGCAGAAGGTTATGAAAGACGGTGCGGAAAAAGCCAGCGCACGTGCTTCTCAGACGCTGAAAGCGGTATACGAAGCAATTGGTTTTGTCGCCAAACCGTAATTCGCTCTCAAATAAAAAAACCGGGTATTCCCGGTTTTTTTATTTATTCAGTAAATAAATCTAAGATTATTTTACTGCTGCGGCATCACCGCACCCGCCAATAATCTTAGAAATAGACATTGCTGGATGTAATAAATAATCGTAAGAGCAGTTTTTGTTTTTATTCTGGACGGAACCAGTACAAGCTGTCAGTGAGGACAGCACCAGCAGGACTGCGGCTGCTTTAAGCATGTTTTTCATTTAATAATCCCTATCAATTTTATAATCTAAAATATACATAATTCCATATGCTGTAAAAAACATTATTGAATTAAGCTGTTGCTATATAACCTGAAAATGAAATGTACTGTCAACTATATTAACTATTCAATTAATTAAAGAATGAATTAAGAGTTGCTAATAAAGAGAGTATTTAAAATAAAAGTATGAGGGAAGACGTGCTATGCGGGAATACATAGCACGGAATGATATTAATGGTTAGAGAACCAATTCAGTTTTTCGCGTAGCCCCACAACGCGGCCAACAATAATCAGCGCTGGGCTTGCCATTTGTTGCGCCAGTTCGCCAAGCTGAGTTAATTGGCCATCGACCACGCGTTGGTTAATGGCCGTGCCGTTCTCGACGATAGCAACAGGCATATCAGCCTGCATACCGTGTTCAATAAGCTTCTGCTGGATGGTCGCAGCCTGGTTCAGCCCCATGTAAAACACCAACGTCTGTTTTTCTGCCGCCAGGTTTTCCCAATCTAACTCGCCGCCGGTTTTCAAATGACCGGTGACCAGGCGCACGCTTTGGGCGTAATCGCGATGGGTGAGCGGAATACCGGAGTAGGCCGAGCAACCCGACGCAGCGGTAATGCCGGGAACGACAGAGAACGGAATACCCGCGTCACACAGCGTTTCAAGTTCTTCGCCACCGCGACCAAAAATAAACGGGTCACCGCCTTTCAGCCGCACCACGCGTTTACCTTGCTGCGCTTCTCGCAGCAGAATCTGGTTAATTTCATCCTGTGGTACGCAGTGATAGCCCGCGCGTTTACCCACAAAGATGCGATCGGCATCGCGGCGTACCAGATTCATAATATCGTCAGACACCAGACGGTCGTAGACCACGACGTCCGCCTGCTGAATTTGCTGCAAACCTTTGAGCGTCAGCAGCCCGGCATCACCCGGCCCTGCGCCAACCAGCACCACTTCACCACGATGATCCAGCGGTGTGTTCAGGAGCTGTTCAGTTGCTTCATTAATGGCCTGGTTATCCTGGTTCGCCAGTGACTGGGCCAGGCGATCGTTCACAAACAGTTTTTCCCAGAAGCGGCGGCGCTCGGCCATAGTGGCGAACTGCTTTTTCACCCGTGCACGCAGTTGCCCGGCATACGCGGCGACTTGCCCCAAATGCTGTGGCAGCATGGCTTCCAGTTTTTCGCGCAGCAGGCGCGCCAGCACCGGTGACGTACCGCCGGAGGATACCGCGACCATCAGCGGTGAACGGTCGATAATCGACGGCATAATGAAGCTGGCGGCTTTAGGTGCATCGACCACGTTACAGAAAATACGGCGCGCTTCCGCTTGCTCGCTAACCTGCTGGTTCACCTTGTCGTCGTCAGTGGCGGCAATCGCCAGCCAGCAAGGGTCGAGGAGGTCAGGTTGGAAATCGCCTTCCACCAGCGTCAGCATTCCGGCCTCTGCCCACACGTGAAACTGTGGGACGTACTCCCGCGCATTCACCGTCAGGCGAGCGCCAGCATCCAGCAGCAAGCGCGCCTTACGTTCGGCAACATCGCCACCGCCGACCAGCAAGCAGTCACGATCGCGCAGTTGGCAAAAGATGGGTAAGTGATCCACGGGGTAACCTCACGGAATTAAAAAATAAATGCGGCGGGTGAATAATGCGGGTAAGGATAACAGCAGTTATCGTAGGGAATACACGATTTTTGCTGCTGTTACCCTCTGAAGGTCATAAGTTTTTGGTATTACTTATTCCCAAAAACAATCAGGCCTTCAACTGTACTTGACCCTCTTTGACGCGAGCCTCGTAGTGAGCGACAGAGTGGCTTTCGTCTTCCATGCACAGGCCGTCACGCAGGCGGAAGCGCTGTTTTTTGAGCGGGCTTGCCACCCATAGCTCGCCCTGATGTTCGGCAATCAGGCCACGTGAAAGCACACTCGACTCAAAGAACGGGTCGATGTTGCTGATGGCAAACACTTGGTTGTCGGCATACGGACGGAATATCGCTACCTGTTGGTCGCCCAGCAGGGCGCAAACACCCGTAGCTGGCAGGATATCGTCTATCTTGCAGATATTTACCCACTGGCTCATGCGTTTTCCTCCACCAGAGTTACTGGAATACGTTCATACGGTGTCGCCGGACGGTGCTGTGCACGCTCGGCCACCACTTGCACGTTCGGGTCGCGCTGCTCGCTGTTGATAAAGTGTTTGAAGCGAACTTGTGCTGCTGGGTCGTTGACCGTTTCAGTCCATTCACAGGCAAACGCTTCGCGCAGACGCGCAATTTCTTGTTCCAGCTGTTCGTTCAGGCCCAGTTTGTCGTCGATGATAACGGAACGCAGATAGTCGATACCGCCTTCCAGGTTATCCAGCCACGGCGCGGTACGCGTCAGCTTATCGGCGGTGCGGATGTAGAACATCATAAAGCGGTCGAGGTATTTGATCAGCGTTTCACGGTCGAGATCCGCCGCCAGCAGATCCGCGTGGCGCGGTTTCATGCCGCCGTTACCACACACGTACAGGTTCCAGCCTTTTTCGGTGGCGATGATGCCCACGTCTTTACCCTGCGCTTCCGCACATTCACGGGTACAGCCAGAGACGCCAAACTTCATTTTGTGCGGCGTACGGATACCTTTGTAGCGGTTTTCCAGCTCAACGCCGAAGCCGACGCTATCGCCGACGCCGTAACGGCACCAGGTGCTGCCTACGCAGGTTTTCGCCATACGCAGCGCTTTGGCATATGCGTGACCGGTTTCGAAGCCCGCTTCAATCAACTGACGCCAGATTTCCGGCAGGTCATCTTTTTGTGCGCCGAACAGACCGATACGCTGTGAACCGGTAATCTTGGTGTAGAGATTAAATTCACGCGCGATACGGCCCACGGCAACCAGCCCTTCAGGGGTGATTTCACCGCCCGCAGAGCGTGGGATAATCGAGTAAGTACCGTCTTTCTGGATGTTTGCCAGGAAGTTGTCGTTGGTGTCCTGCAATGGCGTGTGCTGCGGTTTCAGGATGTATTCATTCCAGCAGGAAGCCAGCAGTGAGCCAACGGTCGGTTTACAGACTTCACAACCGTAGCCTTTGCCGTATTTCGCCAGCAGTTCGTCGAAGGTTTTGATGCCTTCCACGCGAATCAGGTGATACAGCTCCTGGCGGGTAAACGCGAAGTGTTCACACAGGTTGTTGTTCACCTCGATGCCCTGTTTCGCCAGTTCGGCGTTGAGCACCTGGGTAACCAGCGGGATACAACCGCCGCAGCCCGTACCGGCTTTGGTTTCCGCTTTCAGTGCCGCGACCGTGTGACAGCCTTTGTTGATGGCGGAAATCAGGTCGCCTTTGGTGACATCGAAGCAAGAGCAAATCTGCGCGCTGTCCGGCAGTTTATCCACGCCGATAGACGGTTTACCGCCGCTTGCGTGTGCAGGCAGGATCAGTGAGTCTGGGTGTTCCGGCAGTTCGATGGCGTTCAGCGCCAGTTGCAACAGGTTGCCGAAGTCGCTGGTGTCGCCCACCAGTACCGCACCCAGCAGTGTTTTGTTATCCGGGCTGACAATCAGGCGTTTGTAGACTTCTTTGCTTTCGTCGAGATAAACGTAGCTGCGTGCGCCCGGCGTACGGCCATGCGCATCGCCAATACCGCCGACGTCAACGCCCAGCAGTTTCAGCTTGGCGCTCATATCCGCGCCCTGGAAGCTGTTTTCGCGGCCAATGATATGATCGACGGCGACCTGCGCCATTTTATAGCCAGGCGCGACCAGACCGTAGACGCGGTTTTTCCAGCTAGCGCATTCGCCGATAGCGTAGATATCCGGGTCAGAGGTTTGGCAGCTATCGTTGATCATGATGCCGCCGCGTGGAGCGACTTCCAGACCGCACTGAGTTGCCAGTTTATCGCGCGGGCGAATACCGGTAGAGAAGACGATAAAGTCAACTTCCAACTGGCTGCCGTCAGCAAAACGCATGGTTTTACGCGCGTCTTCGCCTTCTTGTACGATCTCTTTGGTGTTCTTGCTGGTGTGAACTTTCACGCCCATGCTTTCAATTTTGCGTTTTAGCTGTTCGCCGCCCATTTGGTCGAGCTGTTCTGCCATCAGCATTGGCGCAAATTCGATAACGTGAGTTTCGACACCGAGGTTTTTCAGCGCGCCAGCCGCTTCGAGGCCGAGCAGGCCGCCGCCAACCACTGCACCGCGCTTGCTGCGACGCGCGCAGGATTCAATCGCGTTGAGGTCTTCAATCGTGCGGTAAACGAAGCAATCCTGAGTATCAGAACCCTTAATCGGTGGGATCCACGGATACGAACCGGTCGCCATGATCAGCTTGTCGTAAAAGACGGTGCGACCTGCGCTGGAGTGGATAACCTTCTCTTTGCGGTTGATGGTGATGGCGCGTTCGCCGACCAGCACCTTCACGCCGTGCTTCTCATAGAAGCCTTCGCGCACCAGCGACAGCTCTTCGGCCGTGTGATGTGAGAAGTAGGAGGAGAGGTGGACACGGTCGTAGGCGATGCGGGGTTCTTCACAGAAGACGGTAATATCGAATTGGCTTGCGTCGGATTTATCGAGAAGATCCTCAATAAAACGGTGGCCGACCATGCCGTTACCGATAATTGCGAGTCTGACTTTGCTCATTTTTGCCTCGATTTCTATTCTAATACTGCCTACCTTAACGATTCAGCTTTTGGGATTATTGATTCAAATCAATTTAGGCTTTGCCTACCCCTTAATGGGTAGTGTGATGATTTTTAAGTATTTTTGTAAGTTGCGGAAAATACACAACTTTATGTGTTGCTGCTTTTGTGTACAAAAAGCGTGATTAAGCAGCGATTTTACGGCAGGGAAGAGAAGGGAAGAAAAACGCCCCTTCTCATGACGAAAAGGGGCGGTACGGATTAGTGAGAGGCTGTCGCCGCGTTCTGGCGGTGACGGCTCACAAAGCCGAGGATCAGACACATCACGAACACCACGGCATACAGCGCGTTGGCGGTGGTCAGCGCCGCCAGCGGCCCGCTGTGAGCCACAATCGGGCCGGTGACCACGAAGGTCAGCATAGTGCCGATGGTGCCGCAGGTCAGTACGAAGTTAACCAGTTTTGGCGAAGCCACTTTGGTTTGCAGAGAACCCAGCGTGATAATGGAGGTATAAATGGCGCTGGAGAAGAAGCCCAGCGTCAGGATAAACCATGCCAGATGCTGTGGTTCGCCGTGGTTGAACAGATACATCATTATGGTGGCGATACCCGCCAGCACGGTCAGAATGCGTTGCAGGTCGAAGAAACGCAGGATAAAGCTGAATGCCCACATGCCTAACATATAAGACATCCAGAAATCGCTTACCAGCGTACCGGCGTCATTCAGGCTCATGCCCAGACCTTTGGCGTATTCTGGAACCCAGGAGATAAAGCCCAACTGGCCGAGGATGTAGCACAAGGCGGCGATAGACAGGAACAGCACGCCAATGCCCCATTTTTCTTTCACTACCGGCTGGTCGTTGTTCTGCGCTTTTTTACCCAGCACAGGGAAATCGCAGCCGAAGGTCAGAATAAAGATAGCCACGTAGATCAGGCCGATGCAGGCGTATACCCAGTACCACTCAATGGTACGCGCCAGCAGCCAGGCGGCCAGCATGGGGAAAATCATCCCCGCCATACTAAAGAAAGAGTCAGTGAACAGCAGACGTGCGCCGCGCTGACGGCCTTCATACATATGGGTTACGAGGAAAGTACCAATCGACATGGTGATACCGCTGACCAGGCCCAGTACGAACATGGCGGCAGAGAACAGCGCCAGGCTATGGCTGGTCATTAACCCGATGACGGCCAGCACCATCAGGATAAAGCCAAAGCGCAACTGCGTTTTCAGCGGCACAATTTCCATCAGCCAGGCGTTCAGGAAGATGGAAATCAGAATCCCGGCGTTCAGGAAGGTGAAGGTGTTACTCATGCTGGAAACGGGCAGATTAAAGTAATCGGCAATATTTCCCATCACCATCCCGGTGACGATCACCAACGCGCCGGTCAGGGCGTAGGAGAAGAAGCTAATCCATGTGAGCTTGATACGGTTGCTGTTAGTCATGACTGGCCTGTGAATAGTTGTGTAAAGCGCGTTGACACTGCGCTGAGCGAGCAGATTTTAGTCATTGAAGTGATATATTCATAGTTTTATTGTGTAATAGATAAATCATTGCATACGTCAATGTGATTTGGATCACGGAAATGAGTGGGCCATTCTTACCCTGGTCATTATAAATGTTACATCCGCGTAAACTTTGGTAAAGCGCTGGCCTGAGGGGCTAAGCCTCTTTAGAATCAAGCCACTTGCTTCTCTACTGCACCGTTAAAGGAATTCTCATGCTCAAATCAACTCTGGCGGCCATGGCGGCTGTTTTTGCTCTCTCGGCGATGGCTCCTGCGGCTTTAGCGGCTAAAAATGATCCGCATGTGTTGCTGACCACTTCTGCTGGCAACATTGAGCTGCAACTGGATAGCCAGAAAGCGCCAGTCTCCGTTGATAACTTCCTTAAATACGTCAACAGTGGTTTTTACAACAACACCACTTTCCACCGCGTTATTCCTGGCTTTATGGTTCAGGGCGGCGGCTTTAACGAGCAGATGCAGCAAAAGCAGCCGAACCCACCAATTAAAAACGAAGCGGACAACGGCCTGCGCAACACTCGTGGCACCATCGCGATGGCGCGTACTGCTGATAAAGATAGTGCAACCAGCCAGTTCTTCATTAACGTGGCGGATAACGCATTCCTCGACCACGGCCAGCGTGATTTTGGCTACGCCGTCTTTGGCAAAGTGGTGAAAGGCATGGACGTGGCAGACAAAATTTCCCAGGTGCAGACCCACAATGTAGGGCCGTACCAAAATGTTCCTTCTAAGCCTGTGGTTATCCTTTCCGCAAAAGTGCTGCCGTAAGCAATGATCTTTGGCGGCGTCTGGCATGAGGCCGCCGCCTTGATGCAGCTTGAATGATTTTATGTATAGAATGGCGGCAGATGAAATAACCGGAGCCGCCATGATCCTGCTGATTGATAACTACGATTCTTTTACCTGGAATCTGTACCAATATTTTTGCGAGTTGGGCGCGAGCGTGACGGTCAAGCGTAATGACGAAATCACGCTGGCAGACATCGCCCAGCTAGCGCCGGAAAAAATCGTTATCTCCCCCGGCCCTTGTACGCCGGATGAAGCCGGTATATCCTTGGAGGTGATTCGCCACTATGCGGGCAAAATACCGCTGCTTGGCGTCTGCTTAGGCCATCAGGCGATTGCACAGGCGTTTGGTGCGCGCATCGTTCGTGCCGAAAAAGTCATGCATGGCAAAACCTCACCGATTACTCATCAGCAACAGGGCGTATTTCGCGGCCTGAATAACCCGCTGACCGTCACCCGCTATCACTCACTGTTGATTCAACCCGATACGCTACCCGACTGTTTTGAAGTGACCGCGCGCACTGAAGCGGGGGAAATCATGGGGATTCGCCACCGCCAGTGGGATTTGGAAGGGGTGCAGTTCCATCCAGAGAGCATTCTCAGCGAGCAGGGACACGCGCTGCTGGCAAACTTCCTCCAGCGATAGTAGTTGCCATGATGTGATTTTTTATGCATATTTTGTGTATAAATTCTCACAATCGTTGTTTCATCGTTTGAAGAAGGGCATGACATGGAAACCAAACAACCTGCAATCACCCGCGCGACCTTTGATCAGGTCATTCTGCCCTTACCCTTCACCGGCGGAGTTTATCCCGGTGAAGGGTAAGGGCAGCCGCGTGTGGGATCAGCAGGGCAAAGAGTACGTTGATTTTGCAGGCGGTATCGCGGTGACGGCGCTGGGTCATTGTCACCCGGCACTGGTCGAGGCGCTGAAAAACCAGGGTGAAACGCTGTGGCATACCAGTAACGTCTTCACCAACGAACCGGCGCTACGTCTGGGACAAAAGCTGGTGGATGCCACTTTTGCCGAGCGCGTGGTGTTTATGAACTCCGGGACGGAAGCCAACGAAACCGCCTTCAAGCTGGCGCGTTATTATGCATCCACTCGTCATAGCCCGTATAAAACCAAGATTATTGCCTTCCATAACGCTTTCCACGGGCGCTCGCTGTTCACCGTTTCGGTCGGCGGGCAGCCGAAATACTCCGACGGTTTTGGCCCAAAACCCGCCGATATCATCCACGTACCGTTCAATGACTTGCACGCAGTTGAAGCGGTGATGGACGACCATACTTGCGCTGTTGTGGTGGAGCCGATTCAGGGTGAAGGCGGCGTGATGGCGGCAACGCCGGAGTTTATCCAGGGGCTGCGAGCGTTGTGCGATAAACACCAGGCGCTGCTGGTATTTGATGAAGTACAAAGCGGCATGGGGCGTACCGGTTCTCTGTTTGCTTATATGCACTATGGCGTGACGCCGGATATCCTGACCAGCGCCAAAGCGTTGGGTGGCGGCTTTCCGATAAGCGTGGTGTTAACCACCGAAGAGATTGCCAGCGCGTTCCACGTGGGTTCGCACGGCTCAACTTATGGCGGCAACCCGCTGGCCTGTGCTGTTGCCGGAGCCGCGTTCGACATCATCAATACCCCAGAAGTGCTGGATGGCGTGAAGTCCAGGCGTGAACGTTTTGTGCAGCATCTGCACGACATCAACGCACAGTATGATGTGTTCAGCGATATTCGCGGTATGGGGCTGTTGATTGGCGCGGAACTGAATGCGCAGTACAAAGGCCGCGCGCGCGATATTTTGTATGCCGCCGCAGAAGAGGGCGTGATGGTGCTGAACGCCGGGCCAGATGTGATGCGCTTTGCACCATCGCTGGTGATTGACGACGCGGATATTGATGACGGCCTGCAACGTTTTGCGCAGGCGGTGGCGAAAATCGTTAGCTAGCCTGCCGTTTTAACCAGCCGCCCTGCCGAGGGCGCTGACGCCAGGCCACCGACGAGATAGTGTGCATGGTGTTCAGATGCCCCAAAATACGCTGGAGATGCTGTTCCATAGTGCTAAGCGCACCGTGGGACAGCGCATCCGGCGACTCCATAATATTCACCTCGCCGCTACTTCCCGCCTCATCATATTCCAGACGCTGCTGACAGCGTTGCAGAGCAATTTCGCACGACTCCAGATACTGCTGCGCTAAATCCGGCGTAAGCATATTGTGCTCGCGCGCCAGCGTGGTCATGGCGTTGATATGCTCGACGATAAACTGGCTATGCGTTACCCACAGTTTCATATCGTCCAGATAACGCGAGTTAAAGCTCGGCTCCTGCATCGCTTGGTTTAAAGAGTTAAACAGCGTATTGTGCGCCTGGTTCACGCGCATCCGTTGATACGCCAGTTTTGGCGCCTGCGGGTCATCGCTGAGTATCAGGCGAATGGCGTCTTGATCCGCCTCCAGCGCCGCCTGGGCGTTTTGGCGCAGTAAGCCGCTTTGCCACTGCGGCCACAGCCATAGCATCCCGCCGAAGGCAATCAGGCAGCCGATAATGGTGTCGAGAAAACGGGCGACGATAAACTGCTCACCGTTCAGCGTGAGGATTTGCAGGGTGTATACCGCTGTGATGGTGAAGCCGACGGTCGCCCAACCATAGCTGCGGCGGATAATCAGATAACTCCCCAGCGTGATGAGCAGCATTCCGGTGAGCGCCAGCCCCTGCGGCGTGTGGAAGTGCAGGGCCACGGCGGCGATAACCAGACCCGCCAGCGTGCCCGCCGCACGGTGGAAAATGCGCACACGGGTCGCACCGTAACCGTTTTGCGTGACCAATAATATCGTCATTAAAATCCAGTACGGTTTAGGCAAATGCAGCGCCGCGCCCATCAGGCTGGCGATGCTCAGCATCACGCTTAACCGGGCGGCATTGCGCAGTGCGGGGGACTTCAGCGACAGATAGCTTTTTAACGCCTGCAACAGCGGCAGGCGGCGCTCTTTATCCGCCATCAGATTGCGCGGATACAGCGGCCTTTGGAAGCGCAGTACGCGAGCAATGCGGCTGAAATGCCAGGCACAGAACTGCCCAACCGGGTTATCCGGGTGCTGTTCGGCGATTTTCTCCAGCGCGCCAATCTGTTTTTTCATACTGAAACGGCTGGGATAGCGGTGATAGAGAATGTCATCCGCGAGCACCCGCAGGCGCGCGGCGACGGTCTGGGCATTCCAGCGGATCACCGCCTCAGCGTGGCTACGTTCGACCAGCTTTTGCACCTCCTCTGGCTGATGCAGACTCACCGAAATGTGCTCCTGTAGATCAAGGCCAATCTGGAAGGCGCGCAGCAGGCGCTTGTAATCGTTATTCTGGTTTGCCGCCAGCATGTGTAGCTGCTGATAACACTGAGAAATAAGGTCAACCACCTTTTGCTGGCGGCTTAAAAGCGGCGGCAGCGCGGTGTTGGGGTCGGTGTGCTGCGTCAGGAGGCTATATTTTGCTTCGCAATAGTCGGCGAGCTGGCGGTAGAGCAGGCTTAGTGACTCGCGCAGCGGCTGCTCGCGCCAAATCCAAAACCACCACCAGTTGAATAATCCATACCACAGCGTGCCGAGTGCGTAGATAAGCAGCGGCTGCCAAATAGGCATATTACCGGCCAGGCTGAGGGTAAAAATAGCGGCAATCAGCGAAGCAGGCAGCAGCCGCCCGTGCAGGGAGCTTATCTCCGCTGTTACGCCCAAAATCAGCGCCAACCCGCTGAGAATCAACGGTAGCGGAACCTCGCGCGCCAGCAACAGCTGAACGGCAAGACTGCATCCGGCGAACAGACAGCCGCCAATAATCAGGCGTTTGAAAAAACGTTTATGCGGGGTATCAAGACCGGCGATATTGCAGCAGGCGGGAACCAGCGAAAACAGCAGACCTTGCTGAAGATGACCGAAGATAAGGCCAATGGCGACCGGCAAACATAACACCAGCGTTTGCCGCAGTGCATAGTTGACTTCCGGGTGGTAAATCAGCCTGCGCCACATAAGAGACAAAAACGGCGTACCGTTGGGACAATACGCCGTTTTAAAGGATTAGCGAGTACCGTAAACGACAATCGTTTTGCCGTGTGCGGAGATCAGGTTTTGATCTTCCAGCATTTTCAGAATACGGCCCACTGTTTCACGGGAGCAGCCCACGATCTGACCAATTTCCTGACGGGTGATTTTGATCTGCATACCGTCCGGGTGAGTCATGGCGTCCGGCTGTTTTGCCAGGTTCAGCAGCGTCTGTGCGATACGACCTGTCACGTCCAGGAATGCCAGGTTGCCGACTTTTTCAGACGTGACTTGCAGACGACGTGCCATTTGCGAAGAGAGACGCATCAGGATGTCTGGGTTAACCTGAATCAGCTGACGGAATTTTTTATAAGAGATTTCAGCAACTTCACAAGCGGTTTTTGCCCGTACCCACGCGCTGCGTTCCTGGCCTTCTTCAAACAGGCCTAACTCGCCGATAAAATCGCCCTGGTTAAGGTAAGAGAGGATCATCTCTTTCCCTTCTTCGTCCTTGATGAGTACAGCCACTGAGCCTTTGACGATGTAATACAGCGTTTCTGCTTTTTCACCCTGGTGAATCAGCGTGCTCTTCGAGGGGTACTTATGAATATGGCAATGAGACAAGAACCATTCGAGAGTCGGGTCTGTTTGCGGTTTGCCAAGCACCATGTGCGGTTATCCTCTGTTATAAGCTCTTTCCGGCGGCAAAAACATTGCAGCCACCGGTTGCAATAGTATCCTTCCCGTTACCTGGGAAGTCGGCTGTCGAATATTGCCGCAGCCTGTAATGTGATGTCCTCTGCATACATGCAGTACGTTTATGTATTACCGTAGCATCCTGACTGTTTTAGCATAGCTTGAGCCGTGTGTCTCCTGGTGTCTCGCTTCAGCATGACGGCGATCGCCTTCCGTTGCGAGATTTGTTATGTGCGCGTAATCTGGGAAGAAAATTGCAACCTGGGAGTTAAATATTATGCAAGCGCGTGTGAAATGGGTTGAGGGGATGACCTTCCTCGGTGAGTCGGCTTCTGGCCACCAAATTTTGATGGACGGCAACTCTGGCGATAAAGCGCCAAGCCCGATGGAAATCGTGCTAATGGCGGCCGGTGGTTGTAGCGCAATTGACGTGGTGTCTATT
>JBOFJM010000119.1:0-1688 GCA_051656825.1 Kluyvera sp. | reverse complement strand
GTTGTTTGACCGCGTCGGCAAACGGCTGGTGGTCAATGAACACGGGCGCTTGTTATACCCGCGTGCGCTGGCGTTGCTGGAGCAAGCCGGTGAAATTGAGCAACTGTTCCGTGAAGATAACGGCGCGATCCGTGTCTACGCCAGTAGCACCATCGGTAACTATATTTTGCCGGGGGTGATTGCGCGCTATCGCAAAGATTATCCTTCGTTGCCGCTGGAGCTGAGCGTGGGCAACAGCCAGGATGTGATTAACGCGGTGGCTGATTTTCGCGTCGATATTGGGCTAATTGAAGGCCCGTGCCACTCGGCTGACATTATCGCCGAGCCGTGGCTTGATGATGAGCTGGTGGTTTTCTGTGCGCCGAACAGCGTGTGGGTGCAGGGGGAAGTCAAGCTAGATAAGCTGGCGTTAGCGCCGTGGATCTTGCGCGAAAAAGGCTCAGGTACGCGGGAAATCGTCGATTATCTTTTGCTTTCTCATCTGCCGCATTTCCTGATGGGCATGGAGCTTGGCAACTCTGAGGCGATTAAACATGCCGTTCGCCATGATTTGGGGATTAGTTGCCTGTCTCGCCGTGTTATCGCCGAGCAACTGGCGGCTGGATCGCTGGTTGAAGTGGTCATCCCATTGCCAAAATTGAATCGCACCCTGTGGCGTATTCACCATCGGCAAAAGCACTTGTCCAAAGCCCTACAGCGTTTTTTACATTATTGCGACAGCTAACGATCACGACAAAGTGAGCGGTTGAAAAGCTAATGTAATGTTTTTGCATGATTTCAGCAAATTTGTGTTAATGCCGAGTTTGATCTTTACTAATAATCTCGAGTCAATCATGAAGCTCTCTTATAACTGCGCATTTCTACCGTGATATGACCGATTCGTCTGTTACAATCGCGCCTCATTTTTTGGATGGATAGTATTTTCACATGGGTTCCGAAACGAAAACCACACAAGCGCCCGCGCTACGTCGCGAACTCAAGGCGCGTCACCTGACGATGATCGCGATTGGCGGTTCCATCGGTACGGGTCTTTTTGTTGCTTCCGGTGCAACCATTTCTGCGGCGGGGCCTGGCGGCGCGCTGTTTTCCTATATCCTGATTGGCCTGATGGTGTACTTCCTGATGACCAGTCTGGGTGAACTGGCCGCCTATATGCCGGTTTCCGGTTCCTTCGCTACCTATGGTCAGAACTATGTTGAAGAAGGCTTTGGCTTCGCGCTGGGCTGGAACTACTGGTACAACTGGGCGGTGACTATCGCCGTTGACCTCGTTGCCGCACAACTGGTGATGAACTGGTGGTTCCCGGACACTCCAGGCTGGATCTGGAGCGCGCTGTTCCTGTGCGTCATCTTCCTGCTGAACTACATCTCGGTGAAGGGCTTTGGTGAAGCGGAATACTGGTTCTCACTGATTAAAGTCGCCACCGTGATTATCTTTATCATCGTCGGTGTGATGATGATTGTGGGCATCTTCAAAGGTGCGCAACCAGTCGGCTGGAGCAACTGGACAACCGGCGATGCGCCGTTTGCCGGTGGGTTGTCGGCAATGATTGGCGTGGCGATGATTGTCGGCTTCTCCTTCCAGGGGACGGAGTTGATTGGTATCGCCGCCGGTGAATCTGAAGACCCAGAAAAGAACATCCCACGCGCGGTACGTCAGGTATTCTGGCGAATCCTGCTGTTCTATGT
>JBOFJM010000118.1:0-2668 GCA_051656825.1 Kluyvera sp. | reverse complement strand
AGGTTGTTCAGGAAGGGGAACGCCACATCGCGCGCACCAATCTGTAGTGGAATCACCAGGTTCATCAGACCGATAACGAACGGCATCGCTACGAAGAAGATCATGATAACGCCGTGGGCGGTAAAGATCTGGTCGTAGTGGTGCGGCGGCAGGAAGCCTGCTTCCCCAGCAGAAGCCAGCACCTGCTGGCTACGCATCATTACGGCATCGGCAAAGCCACGCAGCAGCATGACGATAGCGACGATGACATACATGATGCCAAGTCTTTTGTGGTCAACGGAGGTCAGCCACTCATTCCATAGATACGACCACTTACCGAAGTAAGTGATAGCCGCCAGGAGAGCAAGCCCCCCGACGATAATCGCAGCCACCGTAACCACAATAATGGGTTCATGATACGGCACTGCATCCAGTGTAAGTTTTCCGAACATCGTATTCTTCCTCGGCCCCTTAGTGAGCGGATTCCGCGTGGCTCATGTCCATGCCTTCCATTCCTTCGTGCGCTGCGTGCTCGCCTTTCGGTTGGGTCATGTCCATGCTCATGCCGTGATCCATAAATTTGCCCGTTACTGCTTTAAACAAATCTGGTTTCACGCTGGAGAAGTACTCCACCTTGTTGTATTCGCTCGGTGCAGCAACTTTCTCGAATGTAGCCATGTCATCCATGGTGTTCGAAGATTGCTTCACCTTAGCGACCCAATTGTCGAAGGTGGCACGGTCCGGCGTGGCAATGGCTTTGAATTTCATACCAGAGAAGCCCGGGCCGCTATAGCTTGCGGAGATGCCGTCATAGGTTCCTGCTTCATTGGCGATAAGATGCAAGTTGGTCTGCATACCCGCCATCGCGTAAATCTGGCTACCCAGACGCGGAATAAAGAAGGAGTTCATCACGGAGTTAGAGGTCACTTTGAACTGCACCGGTACGTTCGCCGGGAAGGCGATTTCGTTGACGGTAGCAATGCCCTGTTCCGGATAGATGAAGAACCATTTCCAGTCCATGGAAACCACTTCGATAGTGATCGGTTTCTCATCATGAACCAGCGGTTTGCTCGGCTCTAAAGAGTGGGTGGTTTTCCAGGTCAGTACGGCGAGGAAAATGATGATCAGAATAGGGACCGTCCAGACCACAGCTTCCACTTTATTGGAGTGTGACCAGTTCGGGCTATACTTCGCATCTTTATTGCTCGCGCGGTATTTCCAGGCGAAACCAACTGCCATTAAGACGGCGGGAATCACGACGATCATCATCAGGCCGAAAGCCGTCAGTATCAGCGAGCGTTGCTCCAGTCCAATCTGTCCTTTGGGGTCAAGTAGTGCAGAATCACAACCACTGAGTAATACAGTGCCGGCGATTAATGACAACCATCCCAAGTTTTTATTGTATTTCCTGAGTCTCATGTAACGACCTCAATTCCACGGGGTTTTGGTGGCGTTTAAAGTGTGGGGTCATTTTACGGGAAGGTTACATTACTGTAAACATCATTGGGACTCTGTCAGTTATGTGTTACTGGGTTCTGCCGCTCTTGTCACATATGTTGCTGAATATGTCTATTTTTCAGGCAGAAGCCCAGATGGCGGGCGTTATAACGAAAGGGGAAGCGAGAGAGGGCTTAGGATGGCAATTGGTATAACCATTGCTAAAAACATACAAATAATTAACAAATAACCATCAAAAAATAGACAATTAAAAAACGAAAATTTAATTACTGAGTAGCTGAATCGGTTAATGAAATAAGGCGCATTTAAACGTTCCAGTAATTTCCAGAATTCTAAAGCGCACAAAAGCACAAATATTTTTTTCTGTATACGACGCGTTTGTTATTATTACGCGTCGTGATTACAACGTAGATGTCGCATTTTCGACGTAATTATTCGTACTGGGTTTTTCGCAGGGCGAGATAATCCAGCAGACAGCCGAAAACAATTCCCGCACAGGCGACTATCACACCCGCTTCCAGCACCTGGCTGGCCCAGGTTATGGCGGTGAGATCCAGCGCGTCAGCCATTAACATCAGCAGCCAGATACCCAGCAGCGCTACGCCCGCAAGCAACAGGCGCAATGCGAAACGATAACCGCCGCTGTAGGTGTTGCGTGGCATAAATTGCCCGGTTTGCTGGGTGTATTCCAGCGTCCGGCGGCAGACGAGCAGCAGTAAAATCCCGGGAATGGAGGCTATTACTGAGAACAGATAGAACGTTGGCCAGCCGTGTGCTTCCACAAACCAGCCCGCAATTGGCCCAACGTAAACGCGCCCAACGGCAGAAAGCGCGGAGAGCAGGGCAAATTGGGTCGCGGAAAACGATTTGTTACACAGAGCCATCAGCAGAGCAACAAATGCCGCCGTGCCCATTCCGCCGCAGAGGTTTTCAAAGAACACTGCGGTAGCCATCGAGTACAGATGCTTATCGGTGACCGACAGAATCCAGTAACCGGCGTTTGATACGCCCTGCAAAATACCGAAGATCAGCAGTGCGCGGAACAGCGTCAGGCGTTGCATCAGCACGCCGCCGTACAGCGCACCAATAATAGTGGCGAACAGGCCGAGGGTTTTGTTCACCATCCCCACTTGTCCGGCATCGAAGCCCACGCCGCGAATCAAAAAGGTGGTGGTCAGGCTCATGGCGAAGGCATCGCCCAGCTTGTACATCACAATCAGCAGCAGAATAA
>JBOFJM010000117.1:0-1771 GCA_051656825.1 Kluyvera sp. | reverse complement strand
CTGCCATACCGGACACTATATTTTGCTGCCGCGTGAGGAGGTTATCTCGAACTCCTACGCCGCATTAAGCCTTCTGGTGGCGGAAGTTCAGTCGCAAATCGCCGGCCGGCCCCTTGTGCAGGAGGCCAAATGAGCCAGTTAGCGACGCGCAAAGAAAAACGGCGAGTGGACTTGTTCGGTGAACGTCTGCGCAGCCGCAGTTGCCAACTTTCACCCCGGCTACTGGCGGTAGTTAACTGGATTGACGACAACCGTGAAGCGGTGCTCGACCATACGGCGATGGAAATTGCCAGCGCGACGCAAACCTCTGATGCCACGGTGGTTTGGGCGATTCAGGCGTTGGGATTTGCGGGTCTACGCGACCTCAAACAGACCATGCAGCACTGGTTTGGCCCGACGATTACCTCGGCGGAGAAAATGGCATCGACGGTAGGGGCGCTGACCAGTGACGTCAATTCCAGTATCGATTTTGTGCTGGAAGGGCATCTTCGTGCCTGCGAAATACTGGCGAGTCTCGACAACCGCGCAGCGATAGCGCAAGCCGTGGCGTTGCTCAGCGATGCACGACAGGTCGCGCTGTTTGGCATTGGCGCATCGGGTATTCTCACCGACTACACTGCACGATTGTTTAACCGCATCGGCCTGCCGTCGTATGTTCTTAATCGCACTGGATTCAGTCTTGCCGAACAATTGATTTCGTTACAGCGCGGCGATGTGCTGATTATGATGGGGCAAAAATCTCCGCATCGCGAAGGGCTAACCACCTTGCGTGAAGCGGAACGGCTGGGCATTCCGACCATTTTGTTGACTCAGGCGACGGATTCGCGCTTCAGCGAAATGTCGCAGGTGGTTATCCACGTTCCGCGCGGAGAAAATAGTCGCGTGCCGCTCCACGGCACGGTGATGGTGTGCCTCGAAATGCTGGTGCTTTCGCTCGCCTCAACCGCCTCACAGCGCACTATCCGCTCAATGAAACGGATTAACGATTTGCATAAAGCGATTGGTAAATCCGGCGGGCGGAAGGGCTGAAACTGGCTGGGTTACTGCTGCATTTGCCGGATGATGGGTTGCATTTTGAGCGAATAATCATCAGGCTACCAAAAATAGCCGAACATGTGAGGAGCATAAAATGAAGGCACTGCCTGCGGTAGCGGTTCTGGGTTTAGGCGCAATGGGGCACGCGTTTGCCGCCAATTTGCTGAAAAAAGGGTTTACGGTATACGGCTGGAACCGCACACCCGGACGTGGCGATGATTTACAGGCAAGCGGCCTGCAACAGTGTGCCGATGCGCCACAGGCCGCCGCCAACGCACAGGTGATTATTGCCATGCTGACCGATGGCGCGGCCACCCTGGCGACGATTCGCGCCATCGCAGAATCTTGCCCGCCGAATGCCACTTTCTGCCAGATGGGCACTATTGGTATTCAGGAAACTAATGACGCTATCGCACTGTTGCAGCAACTGCGTCCAGATATGCTGTATCTTGATGCGCCGGTTTCGGGGACGAAAGCGCCCGCTGAAAATGCGCAAATTCTGGTGATGGCTAGCGGCGATCGGCTGCGTGCGGAATCCGCGCAAACCGTTTTCGATGCAATTTCACGCGGCACGCAATGGTACGGCGAGGCGGGCAATAGCCAAAAAATGAAACTGGTTATCAATGCCTGGCTTATCTCGATGATGCAAGGGGGGGCAGAAAGTATGCAGTTGGCGAAACAGTTTGGTTTTACGCCATCGCAACTGTGGGAGACGCTCGAAGGCGGCCCACTGGCT
>JBOFJM010000116.1:0-4176 GCA_051656825.1 Kluyvera sp. | reverse complement strand
TTTTATCCTGAGAGAGCGGCTGCCAGGCCTGATCATAAATTTGGTTAAACACCGGGGACATAACATAAAACGTCAGAAATAACGCCAGGCCTAATAGCACCTGGTTTGGCGGCGTAGAAGGCGTCCCCAGCGCGTTGCGCAGCAGGCCAAGCACGATAATAATTCGGGTAAACCCCGTCATCATTAGCAGTGCCGCAGGCAAAAAGGTCAGAGAGGTAAGCAATACCAGCGTTTGCAGCGGTAACGACCAACTTTCGCCATTACCGCCGCGCGTCAGCATAATATCGCTATTTGCCGCATGGGCTGCATGAATAGGCAGCAACAAGCTGACAAACAGCAGAACAATACAGCCAAGCGGTAATACAAAGCGAGAACGAATAAGGTGACTAGCCATTACTTTACGGACTCCACCTTATTTTTTTTAAGTATTTTCATTAGGGTTGTTTGAAACTCGTCTTTCTTCTCCAAATCACTCTCACCTTCATCCCTTAAAGGTTTATCCAGCGTAGCCAGGCAGCTAACCTGCGAACTGGTGACGCCAAGCACTAGCCATTTGTTTTCAACCTCAATAATGACAGCCCGTTCGCGCTGACCGAGTGAACGGCTTTCAACTATGGATAGGTGTTTGCCACTTTTCACTAAGCCTGACGTCAAACCTGCACGGCGAGCCACCCATGCAACCGCTATAATAAGCAATAAAACCAGCGCCAGTGCACCACCAGCATTCGTCAGCAATGATGCCGTGCTAGTATCTGGTGTTGCAGTAGATAGCGTCTGTATATATTGTTCTTGATTCATTATCGGCCCAGACGACTCATACGCTCTGAAGGAGTAATAATATCGGTAATACGAATACCGAACTTATCAGAAATAACGACTACCTCACCTTGCGCAATAAGATAACCATTAATCAGAATATCCAGAGGTTCACCCGCCAATCCTTCTAAAGAAACCACCGACCCCTGGCTTAACCGCAGTAACTCTTTGATCGTCATTTTTGTGCGACCCAGTTCTACAGTCATCTTCACCGGGATATCAAGGATCAGATCAATATCCTCCGAGAAGTTTGCGACCACATTATCTTTAGTTTCGGGGGAAGCCTGGCTACTACTTTCACTCATTTGCTGCTCACTCATCGCATCTCCCCAAAGACTATCGATAGATTGTTTGTCAGCATCGGAAGACGGTGTCATGTCACTCATGGGGAAATTACTCCTTCTTAAAAGATGATAAAGCAGTGTTCATTAAACGTTCGACTTTCAGCGCATATTGATTGTTAACGCAGCCATATTTTCCAGAAAGGACAGGGACGCCATCGACCAAGGCCTGAACTGAATCTGGTTTATCCACAGGAATAATATCCCCTGATTTCAGACTCATAATTTTAGATAATCTCGTTGGAATTTCCGCGAAATTGGTAACCAACTCTAGCTCAGTCTCTTTCACCTGAGCGGTAAGGGTGTTGCGCCATGAGTCATCTTCTTGCCTGGAGTTTTCCAGGGGCAGATTAGTTAGTAGCTCACGTAATGGTTCAATGATATTGAACGGAATACATATTTCAAATTCACCGCTATGCGGACCAATCTCAACATAAAACGGTGTTGTAACCACAATATCATTCGGCGATGAGGTAATATTGGTAAACTTAACCTGTATCTCTGCGCGAACATATTCAGTCTTCAGTTTAAAGATAGTGCTCCAGGCGGAATCATAGGCTTCCAATGCCATCGACAGCATACGTTTAATAATTCGCTGTTCGGTGGGCGTAAACTCTCGGCCATCAGCTTTAGTCTGAAAACGCCCATCACCACCGAACAGGTTATCGACTGCCATAAACACCAGGCTTGGAGAAAAGACAAATAATGCCGTTCCTCGCAATGGGTTCATATGCACCAGGTTCAGGTTCGTCGGTACCGGTAAGTTTCTGGCAAACTCATGATAAGGCTGTATCTTTACGTTACCCGCCGTAATATCAGGACTACGTCGTAGCAGGTTAAACAGGCCTATACGAAACTGTCGTGCGAATCGTTCATTAATAATCTCTAGTGAATGTAAGCGTTCACGAACGACTCGCCTCTGAGTATTGGGATCGTAAGGCTTAATACCATTATCCTGCGTCCCATCATCAATAGCCGACTCACTATCAGAGTCGCTACCACCGCCAAGTAGACGGTCAATTTCAGCCTGAGATAATATGTTATCTGACATAAAAATTACCGTAAAATAAAGGCATTAAATAATACATCAGCAATCGTAGCATGTTGGCCAGGAGCAAACTGAA
Source organism: Kluyvera sp. (assembly GCA_051656825.1). Classification (GTDB taxonomy): domain Bacteria; phylum Pseudomonadota; class Gammaproteobacteria; order Enterobacterales; family Enterobacteriaceae; genus Kluyvera. The sequence continues at coordinate 1,895 of JBOFJM010000116.1, read as the reverse complement.
CGCCAAGATCTGTCATGATGTCATGAATTAATACGCTTCTACCCTCAATACTTGACAAATCTTCAGCCGTTTTTTGCGCAAAGAGAAAAAGCAGGCGGCTGCGAACTTCCGGCATAAATTTCTCAATCACCTGTTTTGATTGTTCATCTTTGACACGCAGTGTCACACCGATATACAAGACCCGGTCATTTTCAGCTTCAGTCGGTTTAAGACTAACAGTGAAGGTTTCCAGTGGTACATACATAGGAACCGCAACTGCTGGTGGGGTCTTTTTCGGATCATTTAAATTTGCCATTTGGGACTGCATATTTTTCATTTCATATACAGCATAACCCGCCAGCCCGCAGGCAACGATGGCAATCAATATGACCATAATCAGAGAGCGTTTTTTCCCGCCCCCTGCATTTTTCAGTTTCGTTTTTGACATGGTAAGAAAAACCTTGTTATGAAATAACTCTAAAACGAGCATGTAGAGACACCCAAATGCGCTATGTATTCTATTACAGTCGGGCGTCCGAACAATTCAATGAATATCTAAAATTAATGTGCGTAAAGAGAGAGATAAATCCGTTAATTAGGCAAAGGTATTAATACCGCTTGCATAACGCACTATTCTAACGGGAATTTCTGCTTCCTCTTCCGGCAATAAAGCGGCATCGCTAATTTCCCCATCATATGCTGCCTTGCCGCCTTCATGCCCCGGTTGCGAGAAGAATCCACCCGAAGATGAGGCATCTGCTCCCACGCTACTTTGTTCCAGATTTAGCCCTGAGTCTGCAAGCGTTGTTCTCAGATGCGGCATTGCCGCTTCTATTGCTGCACGTACCTGATGGTTATCCGTGACAAAGTGCAGTTGTACCTGATCGTGATTCAGCCGCAGGTTAATTTGTATAGCCCCCAGCTCTTGCGGATGCAGGCGTAATTCCGCGTTCTGGATCCCATTACGCGTAAACAACGAAATATTCTGGCCAAGCGAGTTCTGCCATGCCGGAGTGCCTAATTCCTGATTCAACACAGCGGTAGACTTCACAACGGTATCGACTGACGCGGTTCTAAAGTGCGCCAGAGGCGCATGTTCAGCCAACGGCAGAACCTCCTGATGTGCGCCCTCTGCACTCACTTTAACTTGTGACGTTACAGGCGTTGCGGCGAGTGCGGTCGTTAACAGGTTCTCGCTGGTCTTGCTGTCGCCGGTGTTACCCGCTATTGGCAACAAATCGGGTTGTTTTACCGGATCGTCCGACACCGTTTTCTGCTGTCCTGCGGCGAGGGTAAATAGCGCTTTGTTAGCTGATGTCGTCGTTAATTCAGCGGCGGTTTTAGAATCCGTTGCTCCTTTTTCTGCCAGCGCCATTAACGTTGCCAGCTTCTCCGGTGAGGCTCCCTCCCCCAGTGAGGCAAAACTGTCGATATCGCCTGGCAACGCCGCTAACGCCCCGGCGCTATCCAGATTAGCCTGTACGACTCCCGGCATCCCGGCGCTATCCAGATTAGCCTGTACGACTCCCGGCATCCCGGCGCTGTCCAGATTAGCCGGCAAGGCGTTCGCCATCAGTGGATCGGTCTGCTGCTGCTGCATTGCCTGCACCAGCAACAACTGTAACTGTTCCATGCGAGGGTCGATAACCGCCAGAGTAGGATCGTCACTGCTTTTATCCGTTTTATCCCGCCCATCATGACTGACAGAGGGAAGCTGGCTGGCAATATCTAAACGGTCCGTTTTTATTTTTACGTCACTATCATCAGGCTTATCGCGCTTGCTGTCGGTGGTATCACTCTTGCGCTGGGCGGAAGCCATTTTATTATCCAGTTCTGACGAGAAGTCAGCACTTGCGGTGTCATCCTTTTTAGGCTCTGCCCTGGTCGGCACATCCGCGATAACAGGTAAGTTAACG
>JBOFJM010000115.1:0-8194 GCA_051656825.1 Kluyvera sp. | reverse complement strand
CTGGCGTTCTGACCTCAGCCAGCTCAGCGAGCTAGAGCAGCATATTGATTATCCAAAGGTTAATCAGGCGGTACACCACGCCAAGCTGGAAAATAAAAAGCGCCTCGCGGCGTTTATTGCCCAGAACCTGAACGTGGTGGTGAACCCTCATGCGCTCTTTGATGTGCAGATTAAACGTATTCACGAGTACAAACGCCAGTTGATGAATGTGCTCCATGTGATCACCCGCTATAACCGCATTAAGGCGGATCCTGAAGCGGAATGGGTGCCACGAGTGAATATTTTCGCCGGTAAAGCGGCCTCGGCGTATTACATGGCGAAGCACATTATTCACCTGATCAACGATGTTGCTGATGTCATCAACAACGATCCGCAAATTGGCGACAAGCTGAAAGTGGTGTTTATCCCGAACTACAGCGTAAGCCTGGCGCAGATGATTATCCCGGCGGCGGATCTCTCCGAACAGATCTCTCTGGCGGGGACAGAGGCTTCCGGCACCAGTAACATGAAGTTTGCGCTTAACGGCGCGCTCACCATTGGTACGCTGGACGGGGCTAACGTTGAGATGCTGGAGCATGTCGGGGCAGATAACATCTTCATCTTTGGCAACACCGCTGAAGAGGTCGAGGAGCTGCGCCGTCAGGGCTACAAACCGCGTGATTACTACGACAAAGACGAAGAGTTGCACCAGGTGCTGACGCAAATCGGCAGTGGGGCATTCAGCCCTGGTGAGCCTGGGCGCTACCGCGACCTGGTCGATTCACTGATTAACTTTGGTGACCACTATCAGGTGCTGGCAGACTACCGTAGCTACGTTGACTGTCAGGATAAAGTAGACGCTCTGTATTGTGAGCCTGAAGAGTGGACGACCAAAGCGATACTCAACATCGCGAACATGGGTTACTTCTCTTCTGACCGCACGATTCAGGAGTACGCCGACAATATCTGGCATATCAAGCCGGTCAGGCTGTAAGCGGATAAAGACGACAAAAGGGGCCAAATGGCCCCTTTTTTACTGTGGCTAGCGGCGCGAATTTTATGACGCCAGCGACAGCTCAGACTTTCCCAGCGTATTCACCAACCATTCGCTAATCCGTAATTGCTGCTCGGCATTCAGCCACATCCCCTGTTTGGTACGACGCCAGATAGCATCGTCCAGGCGACGAACCCATTCATGTTTGACCAAATAACGCAGTTCAGCTTCGTAAAACTCATGGCCGAAATCTTCGCCCAGCCCGGCAAGATCGCGCGCCTCGCCGATAACCAACTCGCTATTGCTCCCGTAGGTGCGGGCATAGTGGCGCGCCAGCGACTCGCTGATAAACGGATAACGGCGGCGCAGTTTTGCTGCGTAGTCGTCACGGTCATTGCCAATCTCCCCGCCGGGTAACACCGCGCCTTTGGTCCATGCCGGGCCAACGCCGCTGTAGTACGGAGCCAGTTTTTCCAGCGCGTGTTCCGCCAGTTTGCGATAGGTGGTGAGCTTGCCGCCAAATACCGACAATAGCGGGGCTTTGCCGTTTTCATCGTGAATATCGAGGGTGTAATCACGGGTGATGGCCTGCGGTGAGTCAGATTCATCATCACACAGCGGGCGCACGCCGGAGTAAGTCCAGACGATATCTTCACGATTAAGCTGCTTTTTAAAGTGGCCGTTGTAGACCTTCAGCAGGTAATTGATCTCGCTCTCTTCAATTTCGACATTTTTCGGATCGCCGTGATATTCCACGTCGGTTGTACCGATTATCGAAAACTCGTCCATCCACGGAATCACAAACACAATACGCTTGTCTTCGTTTTGCAGGATGTAGGCCTGTTTCTGGTTGTGCACACGTGGCACGACAATATGGCTACCTTTGATCAGGCGAATGCCGTACGGCGATGGCAAATGCATACCGTCGTCAAAGAACTGTTTCACCCACGGGCCAGTGGCGTTTACCAGCCCACGCGCCTGCCAGTGGAATTTCTCGCCGCTGTCGATATCTTCGGCTTCAACAATCCACAGGCCGTTTTCCCGTTTTGCCGAGATAGCGCGCGTTCGGGTTCGAACTTCACCGCCTTTTTGCACCACCATCTGAGCGTTAGCCAGCACCAGGCGCGCATCGTCTACCCAGCAATCGGAATATTCGAAACCGCGCACGATTTCAGGTTTCAGCACCGACTCCGCGCCAAAACGCAAACCGCTAGAGGCGGGCAGGCTGGTGCGTTTACCCAGATGATCGTACATAAACAGACCGGTGCGAATCATCCACGCGGGGCGCAAATGCGGGCGATGCGGCAGGCGAAAGCGCATCGGGATCGCAATATGTGGTGCCATTTTCAGCAACACTTCACGCTCAGCCAGCGCTTCGCTCACCAGGCGGAATTCATAGTGCTCAAGGTAGCGCAGGCCGCCGTGGATCAATTTCGAGCTTGCGCTGGAGGTAGCGCAGGCCAAATCTCTGGCTTCCAGCATCAGAACGGATAAACCCCGCCCAGCGGCATCTGCCGCAATGCCCGCACCGTTAATGCCGCCACCTATCACAATCAGATCTTTGGTTTCCATTATTGCTACCTCAGGGACTTTCGTTATAGCTCATTAATGTTCGATATCGCTCATAATAGCAAGTAAACGCGCTTTTGGTAACATAGAAAAAACATTTTAGAGTGATGCGCATAACATATTGGCGTTTACGTGCCGTGAAGACGTACACTTGACGCTAAAATGCCGTCAGCAAGACACCTGCCATAACGATAAGAGAAGACCATGGATCAGTTTGAATGTATTAACGTAGAACAGGCGCACCAGAAGCTACAGCAGAACAACGCTGTGTTGGTGGATATTCGCGACCCGCAGAGCTTTGCTATGGGCCACACGCCGGGCGCGTTTCATCTGACCAACGATACGCTGGGCGCGTTTATGCGCGATAACGATTTTGAAACGCCGGTGATGGTGATGTGCTATCACGGCAACAGCAGCAAAGGTGCCGCACAGTACCTGCTGCAACAGGGTTACGACCGGGTTTACAGCGTCGATGGCGGCTTTGATGCCTGGCATCGTCATTTCCCGGCCGAGGTCGAACACGCCGCTTTCTGAGGCGACTGCGGATACCGCCTCTTTGTAGGCGGAGATTGCGCGCCGCTGAAACCTATCCGTAAGGGTTTGGGTATATACTGTCCCCTTTTGTGTGGAATAGAAGCGACCTGCTGTATGTTGATGATCACCTCTTTTACTAACCCTCGCGTGGCCCAGGCCTTTGTTGACTATATGGCGACGCAGGGCGTTATTCTGACTATCCAGCAGCATACGCGTAGCGATGTCTGGCTTTCCGACGAAACGCAGGAAGACCGCGTTCGTGCGGAGCTGGAGCGTTTCCTGGATAACCCCGCCGACCCGCGATATCTGGCGGCGAGCTGGCAGTCTGGGCAGACCAACAGCGGCCTGCACTACCGTCGATTCCCCTTCCTCGCCACGCTAAAAGCGGGCGCAGGCCCGGTGACAATAGGCGTGATGGCGGCCTGCATTCTGGTGTTCATCCTGATGAACGTGATAGGCGATCAGCCGGTGATGCTGTGGCTAGCCTGGCCGTACGATGATTCGCTGAAATTCGAGTTCTGGCGCTACTTTACCCACGCGCTCATGCATTTCTCATTCGTCCATATCCTGTTCAACCTGCTATGGTGGTGGTATCTCGGCGGCGCGGTTGAGAAGCGTATTGGCAGCGGCAAACTGGTGGTTATCACCATTATCAGTGCATTGCTCAGCGGTTTTATCCAGCACCAGTTTAGTGGCCCGTGGTTTGGTGGGTTGTCCGGTGTCGTTTACGCCCTGATGGGTTACGCCTGGCTGCGCGGTGAGCGCGACCCACAAAGCGGTATTTACCTGCCGCGCGGGTTGATTATGTTCTCCCTTATCTGGCTGGTGGCCGGGTGGTTTAATGTTTTTGGTATGTCGATTGCGAACGGCGCACACATCACCGGGCTGGTGATAGGTTTGGCAATGGCCTTCGTCGATACGCTTAATGTGCGAAAACGAGCATAATTTTCCAGGGATTCATCATGAAACAAACACAACGTCATGACGCGATAATCGAGCTGGTAAAACTACAGGGTTACGTCAGCACCGAGGAGCTGGTAGAGCATTTCTCCGTCAGCCCGCAGACCATTCGTCGTGATTTAAATGACCTTGCGGATCAAAAAAAGATCCTCCGCCACCACGGCGGCGCGGCGCTGCCTTCTAGCGCGGTCAATACTCCCTGGCATGACCGTAAAGCCACGCAAACCGCAGAGAAAGAGCGTATCGCGCTGAAAGTGGCAAGCCAGATTCCGAACGGTTCTGCGCTGTTTATTGATATTGGTACGACGCCGGAAGCGGTCGCTCATGCGTTGTTGAACCATAGCGACCTGCGGATTGTGACTAATAACCTGAACGTCGCCAACACGCTGATGGTAAAAGAGGATTTCCGCATTATTCTGGCGGGCGGCGAGTTACGTAGCCGGGACGGCGGAATTATTGGTGAAGCGACGCTCGACTTTATTTCTCAGTTCCGCCTGGACTACGGCATTCTGGGGATTAGCGGCATTGATAGCGATGGCTCGCTGCTGGAGTTTGACTACCACGAGGTTCGCACCAAGCGCGCGATTATCGACAACTCTCGCCATGTCATTCTGGTGGTGGATCACTCGAAGTTTGGCCGTAACGCGATGGTGAATATGGGCAGTATCAGCATGGTGGATGCGGTGTACACCGATATTTTGCCACCGCCGGGCGTGATGCAGGTGATTGCCGAAAATGACGTGCAGCTTGAGCTGTGCTGACCGATAGCCACACGTTCAGATACCCCACGACGACATGAATATACCGTCGCCTTTTCATCGCCGGATGGCGGCTGCGCCTTATCCGGCCTACGGTTGTGATGTGCGGTGTTGCCGGATGGCGGCTAACGCCTTATCCGGCCTACGGGGAATGAGCTTGTAGGCCTGATAAGCGCAGCGCCATCAGGCAATGGTAACTAAACCCCGTATCCCATCATCTTCAGCAATTCTTGCGCGTGCTGAACGGCATCCTGACGGTGTGCGACGCCCAACTTCTGATACAGGTTGCGGATATGCGTTTTGATGGTCGTTGCCGCCACGTCCAGCTCCCCGGCAATCTGCTCGTTGCTGTAGCCGGAGTAGATAAGCCCCAGCACCTGCCACTCGCGCTGAGTCAACGGGCTGGTGCGGATAAGCTCCGGCACTTCCGGGTGGTTTAATAGCCGCTCAACAAAACTTTCATCGAAGTGGGCAAATTTATGCCGATGATGCTGATTAATCTCACGCAGAATGCGCTGCGCGCGGTGCTGGTCAAGCTCTGGCAACGTATTCAGCTGAATCAACTGGCGCAACTGTTGCGCCACCGCCTCACCTTCAATCACAAAATGGCTGATAAAACCGGTGCGATTAGCGAGCTGAAGTGCCTCCAGTAGCATCCGCTGGGCTTCATTTTTATTGCCCGCTTGCCAGTGCAACTGGTTGAGCAACAGCAGGTTACGGTTGAGATCGCTCATCAGACGCAGCGCCCTGGCGTTCTCGTTGAGCTCTTCAAGTACCATCTCCGCCGAATCAAACTCACCAAGCAGAATCTGGGCGCGGGCAATATTACGCCACTGGCCTTGCAGGAAATGGTTGTTAGCAAATTCTGGTTTTGGCGTGTGATGTAACCAGTTTGCCGCCGATTTTTTATCACCGACCATCTGCCAGTAAATCACCCGCACTTTATCGGCGTTGGAAACCCAATCGTTGTGATAAGCGCCGTTGCCAAGCAAATTCTCAAGGCGATTTAAATGGTTACGCGCGTTATCCAAATCACCGCGCGCTAGCGAGCACTGCACCAACAACGTCAGACACTGTAGCTGCTGCTGTGGCTGGTAGCCGCTCAGCACTTCAATACCGGTACGCGCGGTGGTTTCGGCTTCATCAAGACGCGCCCACGCCCAGAGCAGTTGAGCACGAATACGCAGCAGAAATTCATGCATTGGCAACTGTTCAAGATGCTGATCGCGAATCAGCTGGAAGCCTTTTTCCTGGCTCTCCCAGGCGGCTTGCAGGAAGCCTTGGGCAAATAAAATTTCGCTCTGCTGGATAAGGCTCCATAGCGCGTAGTGCCAGATATCGTGGCGGCGCGCCATCTGCTCGGTTTGTTGCATTACCGCAATCGACTGACTTAGTAACCCTTTGCAGTGCAGCACTTCACCGTGTACGGAGGTCGCAACGATACGGCTATAAAAATTGGCCAGCGGCAGCTCTTCAAGCGCGACCGTAGACAGACGCTCGGCTTCATCCTGGTCGCCGTCGTTAATCGCTACCTGGGCGCGCAGGGCGTTGAAATCACCGTGCAGCGAGGTGTCCATCTCGAAGGTCATCTCTTGCTCGGCGCGCGCCAGCAGAGTGTTTACCTCACTGTAGCGGTGCTGGCTTTGCATCAGCCAGGCCTGCAATAACACCAGACGCGGGTTTTCCAGCAGGCTTTCCCACGGCAGCGCGGAGAGTGACTCTTCGAGTAGCGCAAGTTCGCTGTGGTGGAACAGCCCCCAGGCGTGGTTGAGCAGGATATCGCGCAGCATTTTCGGATCACCTGCGGCAAGCGCATGGTGAATGGCTTCGCTTGGGAAACCTTGCGCCATCCAGCTTTCAGCGGCGGCGCGGTGGATTTCTGGCAGTTCAGCCGCCAGCTCCCATTGGCAGCGCTGGCGCAGGAAGCTGCAAAACAGCGGATGATAGTTGAACCACTCGCCGGAGTTGTCCATGCGCTGGATAAATAGCCCCTGGCGCTCGATTTCTTCGAGGCGCATTTGGCCGTTTTCTTCACCGGTCACTCGCGCGATGAGCGAATCGTTCATCGAACGCAGCAGCGAGCTTTTGAGCAGGAAGTTACGCGTGTTGGAGTCAACGTTATCCAGCACTTCATCAACCAGATAATCCGACAGATGGCTGGCGTTGATACCGGCCAGGCGGCGCGCGGAATGCTGAGTCGCGTTGTTGCGTTGGCGTGCAGACAGCGCAATCAGTTGCAGCGCCGTCGCCCAGCCCGCCACGTCGTCGCACAGACGGCTGCTTTCGGTGGCCTCGATGGGCGATGCCAGGCGGCAGTCGAAAAATTGTTTGGTTTCTGCGTGCGTAAAGGAAAGCTGTTGGCTGCCCACTTCGAGTAACTGGTCGCGAACTCGCAGGTTGGCGATACCCAACTGCTGCAGGTTGCGCGACAGCACGACGAGTGTCAGGTTTTCCGGCTGGTGGCGCAGGAAAAAGCGCATTGCATCGTGGATCACCGGGCTGGTAATCAGATGGTAGTCGTCGATGACTAAATAAAGCGGGCGCTGCCATTCGCTAAGCTCAAAAAATAGCTGCGAGAAAAGCGAGCTAAGGCTAGCGTACTGGCGCTTTTGCACCATATTTTCGCTGGCTTCGCAATGACCGCCCGTCGCCTGCTGAATCGCGGCGATAAGGTAACTGGCAAAGCGCTCTTGCTGGTTATCACCTTCATCAAGCGAATACCATCCGAGGCCACTCATCCCTGCCGCCCATTGTGAAATAAGCGTTGTCTTTCCATAGCCAGCCGGGCTGGTTATTAGCGCCAGACGGTAATTGTTCGCGCCTGAAAGCTTCGCCAACAGCCGCTCGCGAACCACCGTGTGTTCAAGACGTACGGGGCGACTTAGTTTAGACGGAATCAACATAGCTAATCACTTCACTGTGAGGATTGGAAAATTTAGATTTTTTTTGCGCTTCGTAATTAATACATACAAAGGTCGGTCAAATAGCTATGTATTGCAAGTTATGTCCTGTTTTGATGTTTGCGAATTTGCTATATGTCACAGTTTTCTTAATTTAATACTATCTGTGTATAAAACCTCGCAGGGCGCGTCAGCTCTGGTGTTCGTAACGCTTTGTTGTGGCAGATTAAATAGAAATATGTTGATTTAGCGAATAACCGCCATTTAATCATCTTATATGCCCGATAAATTTCTTTAGAAACAATACGTATTAAATTGTTGCTTATTTTCGCGGCGTAATCATTTCCTTATTTACCTATTTTCGGCAAAACACCATTTCATTTTATGACATAGCGCGGAGATCTCTTTGCCGGGATCCGCGACACTCATTTCAGTACCAGGGATGGTGTGTGCGCGATGAAAACTGAGCGATTGTGCCGCCAGCGGCTAACGTTAAAGTG
>JBOFJM010000114.1:0-3789 GCA_051656825.1 Kluyvera sp. | reverse complement strand
AACCTGCGGGCCACCTAGCGCAATCACGCGTTCAGTCCATAAAATACCGTCGAGGAACAGTTTACCGTAGGCGATAACATCCTGATAATTCAGGTGCCAGACCTGTTTATTAAGGCTAACGGGTTCAAGGAAATGAATGTGCGTGCCCACTAAACCTGCCGGGTGCGGGCCAGTGAACTGGTTAAACGTCACCTGCCCCTGCGGATGACCGCCCAGTTTGCCGCCACTGCTCTGGCAAACATGCACTTTGCCGCCGGTCAGGCGCGTGAGCACCGTTAAACCCGCATAAAAGGCCTCGCGCTGGGCGAGGATAATCGGCTGTGGATCTGCCGCCAGTGGGTTGGTGTCCATCGCGGTGACAAAAATTGCTGCCGGTTCCGTACCTGGCGCTGGCGTTTTGCTGAACGGGCGCGTGCGCATTGCTGTCCACAGACCTGATTCAATCAACTGTGCCGCCACAGTTTCACGCGGTAACGTGGCTAATTCATCTGGGGCGTATGGGGTGAATGTCACGGCATCGTTACCGTCAACCTCAATCACCACCGATTGTAAAACCCGACGCTCACCACGATGAATTGCGCTGACCGTGCCACAGGCCGGTGATGTGAACCGTACCCCTGGAATTTTTTTATCTTCGAAAAGCAGTTGCCCTTTAATGACCCTGTCGCCTTCTTTGACCACCATAGAAGGACGAAGCCCGATATACTCTTCACCTTTAATCGCCACACGCGTGACGGTAACATCATCAATGCGTTGCTGATCGGGCAGGCCAGCAATGGGCAGATCAAGGCCTTTGGTTATTTTAATCATACTGTTTGCAGGTATCCGTTAACGACGACGTCAACTCAGCGCTGAGGCCAGCGTTTTGGTTAACGAAACAAAAGAAAGGCGTTACACCTGAAGCCCAAAAACATTCCATGCTTGGGTATAGCGGGAAATTGAAGCATCCTTTCTTGTACTGTTTGAGAGTGACTCTATTAACCATCCGCAGCTTTGATTCCATAGCGAATGGTTACGTAACGAAAGTTTACCATTTTCTCCTTCTCCGATGCAGCAGTTCCGCTTTTCAAGCCGCTAAATTGCGAGCTAATACGCAAAGTTCTACGGATTCAGATAAAGATAGCCAGTGAATCATTAGCTTATCCTACACTCTCTTTAGCCACGGCGCGCTGGACGGCAAACAGCACAACGCACCGGGTTGTGGCGGGAATGCAAGATCAAATCGTGAACGCCAAACTCCCCACTTGCGAAAAAATGCGGTGGTGCTAAGGTGAGCGCTCAAAAAACAGATTTGTCTGCTTTTGCTCTCAGTTGCCTTCCTGGCGTGTAGTTATTTTTTTATCAAGGAATATGTAGTATGCGCAAAATCGCATTTTTTATTGCGATGCTTCTGATGCCGTGCGTTTCGTTTGCTGGGTTATTGAGCAGCAACACCCCGACGACGCCCGTCAGTAAAGAATATAAGCAGCAAATGATGGGTTCACCGGTCTATATCCAGATTTTCAAAGAAGAGCGCACGCTCGATCTTTTCGTAAAAATGGGTGAAACCTACCAACTCCTCGATAGCTATAAAATCTGTAACTATTCCGGCGGCCTGGGGCCAAAACAGCGTCAGGGCGATTTTAAAAGCCCGGAAGGATTTTATTCGGTGCAGCGCAGCCAGCTGAAGCCGGATAGCCGTTTCTATAAAGCGATTAATATCGGCTTCCCGAACGCTTATGACCGAGCTCACGGTTATGAAGGGAAATATCTAATGATTCACGGTGCTTGTGTGTCGATTGGCTGCTACGCCATGACCGACTCCGGTATTGATGAGATTTTCCAGTTTGTTACTGCGGCTCTGGTCTTTGGGCAGCCAAACGTGCAGGTGAGCATCTATCCGTTCCGCATGACCGATGCCAACATGCAGCGCCACAAATTCTCATACTACAAAGATTTCTGGCAGCAGTTGAAGCCCGGTTATGACTACTTCCAGCAGACGCACAAGCCGCCTATCGTGTCGGTTGTTGATGGCCGCTACACGGTGAGCAAGCCATTGAGCCATGAAGTCGTTCAGCCACAGCTGGCGTCAAACTACACGCTCCCCGAGACAAAATAAGCGCCATTCGCCTGGCATAATCTTGTGCCAGGTTTCATTCCCCGTCAGCGGTTGGGTTGCAATAACCGTCACCACATCGTTGGCGGTGGTTTCCTGCTGAAAATCGATTTCGACATCCTGGTCTAAGAGTTTAGCGACGCCAAACGGTGCGCGACGCGTTATCCAGTACAGATTAGTCGAACAGAACGCCATCACGTAGCGCCCATCGGACAACAGCATGTTGAACACGCCCTTCTCACGCAACTCGTCCGCCAGCGATGCAATAAACTTGAACACCGCCTGCATATTGCCTGGCGTGCGCGGGTAGCGCTCGGTCAGTTTATGCAGTAACCAGCAGAAGGCTTTTTCACTATCGGTTTCGCCAACGGGGCGAAACTGCCCTGTTTCCAGTGATTTGTAGCCGGTAAGCTGCCCGTTGTGGGCATATGTCCAGTTGCGCCCCCACAACTCACGGGTAAACGGGTGGGTGTTTTCCAGCGCGACCATGCCTCGGTTGGCCTGGCGAATATGCGCAATCACCGAGCAGGATTTGATGGGGTAATCTTGTACCAGCCTGGCGATAGGCGATTGGTAGCTGGGCTGCGGATCTTTAAATGTGCGACAACCTTTGCCTTCGTAGAAGGTAATTCCCCAGCCGTCTTTATGCGGCCCAGTGCCACCACCGCGCTGTACCAGTCCGGTGAAACTAAAGCAGATATCGGTTGGCACATTGGCGCTCATCCCGAGCAATTCGCACATATCATACTCCCGCAGCAATCGGGGCCGAAGCCCCGTAAGACTTATGCCTTAACCATTTCTTTTTCAATCAGCATGATAAGAATATGGATAACTTTAATGTGGATCTCTTGTACGCGGTCAGCGTAGCCAAAGTGCGGAACACGAATTTCGATATCCGCAGAACCCGCCATTTTACCGCCATCTTTCCCGGTCAGGGTGATCACTTTCATCCCCTGTGCACGCGCTGCTTCAATCGCTTTAATGATGTTGCCAGAGTTACCAGAAGTAGAAATCCCCAGCAGAACATCACCTGCACGGCCAACAGACTCAACATAGCGAGAGAACACATATTCATAACCGAAATCATTGCTCACGCAGGAGAGATGGCTAACGTCGGAAATCGCAATTGCCGGGTAGCCCGGACGGTTTTCACGATAGCGCCCGGTCAGCTCTTCCGCGAAGTGCATTGCGTCACAGTGGGAGCCACCGTTACCGCAAGAGAGCACTTTACCACCGGCTTTAAAGCTATCCGCCAGCAGCACTGCTGCGCGCTGAATGGCGTGGATATTGGCTTCGTCTTTTAGGAAGTTTGCCAGTGTATCGGCGGCTTCATTCAGTTCGTTACGAATAAGATCCTGGTACATGAGGATAATCCTTCAGCATTAATAAAATTGTCATGGCTAGTGTACCGGATAGCGTCAGTACAGAGAAGCAAGCGCCAATCTATTCAGCGGGAGTTTGAATTTTTGGTGCGCTAAAAACCACCAACAATGTGAGCGAGGTTGTAATTATTTTGTAAACACATTGCTAATTAAAATCACATCAACTACAACCATATCATCACAAGTGATCAGACCTCCTACAAGACAGGGGCATTTCTCTATGATGATTTTGAGTATTGTTTTAACTATTGCCGTACTCGGTGCACTCTTCTATCACCGTATCAGTTTGACACTCAGCAGCCTGATTCTGCT
>JBOFJM010000113.1:0-1966 GCA_051656825.1 Kluyvera sp. | reverse complement strand
GGTGCTGCAAAATTTTATCGTGCTCGATTTCGTTATCCGGCTTCTCCTCGCCGTGCAGCCTGGTTAGCGTGTTGCCGCCGTGCCCGTGGGTGATGCGCAGCACCTCCAGCAACGGTTTGCCTTGCGCTTCTTCTTGCGTCCAGCCACTCATTTTTTCGGCGACGGGGTTCATAAACATGATGTTCTGCTGATTATCGGTGCTGATCACCGCATCGCGAATGGAGTCCAGCGTAATGTGCAGCCGCTCTTTTTCCTGGAACAGTGCATCGTTGGCGTGGGTGATGCGCTCCATCAGTTGTTTATTGGCTTCGCGGCTCTTTTTCAGACCATCGATATCTTCAATCTGTTTGATAAAGTACAACGGTGTGCCGTTATCGTTGCGCACCAGCGACACCGCCAGCAGCGCCCACACCACATCGCCGTTGCGGGTGCAGTAGCGTTTTTCCAGTGAATAACTGTCAATGTCGCCGCTTATCAGTCGGTCAACCAGCAGCAAGTCTTGGGCCAAATCTTCATGCCACGTCACCTGCTGGAAAGTCATCGTGTGCAACTCCTCCTGGCTGTAGCCGAGGAAGGTGCTCAGCGCCTTGTTGACTTGCAGCCACTGGCCGTGGGTGTCTACCACCGCCATGCCGATAGCCGAATATTCCATCGCATTACGAAAGCGAGTTTCGCTCTCGGCAATGTGGCGGCGTTCACTGTGTACCGCATACATCGCGATGCTCATGACGCCCGACGGCAGCATCACCATTAAGAACGGCAGACCTGGCATATAGCTCAATTCATAGCTTTTTAGCGTGTGCTCAATCATCGAGAACACCACCGAATGGTGTGCGGTGTATGCCAGCACTGTCATGATAGTCGCCAGAGAGATCAGATATGCTTCGATGCGCGGCAACCGTACGGCGCTCCATATCAGCAGCACCATGATGCAGGTAAACGGCCAGGGCATGTACAGCATCGACAGCACGCTCAGCGTCAGCGTCACGGCAGTGGTCAGTAATGTTCTGAGCAGTAAATTACTGCCGCGATAGCGCTGGCTAAATGGCGTTTGCAGCAGCAGGCCGAGTGGAACCAAGGTCAGTGCGCCGGTAGCCTCTGCTAATGTCCACACCATAAAGGATTGTAGCGGGTTGCCGCCGGGCAGCCAGGTAGCCACCAATACGCCGCCGATAAGCGATGGGATAAGCGCGCTACAGATGGCCATGCGCGCCCAGTCATGCAGGTTCTGTAATGGGTCATCCCGCACCAACCAACGGCGCAACAGCAGCGCGCCGATCAGTGCCTCGACCACATTCACCGCCGGGTAGAGCAGGGATATATCGGCGGGAGAGTACACCCAGGTTGCCGAGACTATCCCAAGGACGCCCGCCACCGCGATACCAGACCATACCCTTGCGTGAAAGCGATAAAATGCCGCCATCATAATGGCGGTTGGGAACCAAACAGGGGAAAGTTCGCTCGAACGGTGCACCAGAGTGAAAGAGAACAGGGTGAAAAGGAACGTCACGAAACCCAAACCGAACAGAAGCTGCGCCAGATGTAACGGTGTTGCGGGGGTGAGGGGGATATAGGGGTTTTCTTTCTTCATTACCACATTTTTCCAGGGGCTTTTCCCCCGGCCATACCGAAATTAACCGTGATTATGCCTCAATAGTGCGGCTTTTTATCGGATCTGGGACACTAATTGACAATAATGGTTAATTAGTTCTAGGCGTAATATTTTCTTCACGAATAAATACTTACGCCTGAATCGGACGGGTATGGGGTTATCGCGTTGTCGCGTCATATCGTTGTATTCGGCTGGTATCGTTGGCGCGAAATCCCTATAATTGCCGAGTTTGGCGCTGAAACTGGCGATTATTCATTGAATAACCCCGTCTATTCGTGCCGTCCTTCCTAACATCCAGGTTAATCGGGTCGCAAAAATTTATGACTGATAAGTCTCATCAGTGCGTCATTGTAG
>JBOFJM010000112.1:0-1738 GCA_051656825.1 Kluyvera sp. | reverse complement strand
GTTCACTGGCTCCACCGATGTTGCCACCCTGCTGCAACGCAACATTGCGACCCGCCTGGACTCACAAGACCGCCCAACGCCGCTGATTGCCGAAACCGGCGGCATGAACGCGATGATTGTTGACTCCTCTGCGCTAACTGAGCAAGTGGTGGTGGACGTTGTCGCCTCGGCCTTCGACAGCGCCGGGCAACGCTGTTCCGCGCTGCGCGTGCTGTGTTTACAGGACGATATTGCCGACCACACCCTTACCATGCTGCGCGGTGCGATGGCTGAATGCCGGATGGGTAACCCTGGCCGCCTGACTACCGATATTGGCCCGGTTATCGATGCCGAAGCCAAAGCGGGCATTGAAAGCCACATTCAGGCGATGCGCGCCAAAGGCCGCAACGTATTCCAGGCCGCGCGTGAAAACGCCGAAGACAGCCGCGAATGGCAGAGCGGAACCTTTATCCCGCCAACGCTTATCGAGCTGGAAAGTTTCGATGAACTGAAAAAAGAGGTCTTCGGCCCCGTTCTGCACGTGGTGCGCTACAGCCGTAGCCAGCTTGACGCACTCATCAGCCAGATTAATGCCTCCGGCTACGGCTTAACCCTCGGCGTGCATACCCGTATTGACGAAACCATCGCTCAGGTGACCGGGAGCGCCAAAGTGGGCAACCTGTACGTGAACCGTAATATGGTGGGCGCGGTGGTTGGCGTACAGCCGTTCGGCGGCGAAGGGCTGTCGGGGACTGGCCCGAAAGCCGGTGGCCCGATGTATCTTTACCGCCTGCTGGCAAGCCGCCCGGAAACGGCGCTGGCAACCACCTTAGCGCGTCAGGATGCCGGCCAGGTGGTCGATACCCAGCTAAAAACGCTGCTCGAAAAACCGTTAACCGAGCTGCAAAGCTGGCTGGCGGATCGCCCAGAGTTGCTGGCGCTGAGCAAGCAATATGGCGAGCTGGCGCAGGCAGGAACCCAGCGCGTACTGCCAGGGCCAACCGGTGAGCGTAACACCTGGACGCTCGTGCCGCGCGAGCGTGTGCTGTGCGTTGCCGACAATGAAACCGACCTGCTGACGCAATTAGCCGCCGTGATGGCGGTGGGCAGCGAAGTGCTGTGGCCGGACGCCCCGCTACAGCGTGAGCTGGCGAAGTCATTGCCGAAAGCGGTAAGTGAACGCGTGCATTTTGCCCGACAGGATGTACTGATGAACGCGTTCTTTGATGCGGTTATCTACCACGGTGATTCCGACCAACTGCGCGAACTGTGCGAGCAAGTGGCGGCGCGCGACGGGGCGATTGTTTCAGTGCAAGGCTTTGCGCGTGGGGAAACCAACCTACTGCTTGAGCGCCTGTATCATGAACGTTCGCTCAGCGTGAACACCGCCGCCGCAGGCGGTAACGCCAGCCTGATGACTATCGGCTAATCCCTCAAAACCCGGCAAACGCCGTAATGCTTGTCGGTTAAGGGGAGTTCTGCTTTTAGTATCGCCGTCTACATCAGTGCGGTCTTTGAATGAACAGCCACAACCAGAGTTACTGAAACCGATGAGTCCCCGATGGAAATCGGCGAGCCGGAGAAAGGAAGACAAGGTCAGACCGCCAGGGATGGCGGGCAGAGGCGAACCGAGACAGGAAGTCGAGTTTCGCCGTGCCGCAGGCTGGATTTCGCAGGCGAGCGCAGTGCGAAGCACCGATTTCCCTGCGGGGCCGCAGGGATTGTCAAGGGGGACTCGGCAGTCCCCCTTGACCCGTTC
>JBOFJM010000111.1:0-5324 GCA_051656825.1 Kluyvera sp. | reverse complement strand
CTGTCGTGTCATCTGCGTCCGCTAAGGAACCTTTAAAAACTGTCGAACATAAAAGGGGCAGTTTTTAGAGGTTTCCTGCATATATCTGCCCGATGGCGCTGCGCTTATCCGGCCTACAGTGACTCGCCTGTAGGCCGGATAAGGCGTTTATGCCGCCATCCGGCATCTGTTACTTATGCACTACGTTGCAGCAGCATCGACTTAATATGGCCGATGGCACGCGTCGGGTTCAGACCTTTCGGACATACACTGACGCAGTTCATAATGCTATGGCAGCGGAATACGCTGAAAGCATCGCTCAACCCTTCCAGACGGCTGTCGGTTTCGGTATCGCGGCTATCAATCAAGAAGCGATACGCTGCCAGCAAGCCCGCCGGGCCGATGAACTTATCTGGGTTCCACCAGAACGATGGGCAAGATGTAGAGCAACATGCGCAGAGAATACACTCGTACAAGCCATCGAGTTTTTCACGCTGCTCAGGCCCCTGAAGGTGCTCGCGAGCAGGAGGATTTTGCCCATTATTCAACAGGTAAGGCTTAATCTTCTCATATTGTGCATAGAATTGCCCCATGTCTACCACCAAATCGCGGATAACCGGCAGGCCTGGCAGAGGACGGATAACAATTTTCTTACCCGGCTGTACCAGCGCCGAGACAGGCGTAATACAAGCCAGACCATTTTTACCGTTCATGTTCAGGCCGTCTGAGCCACAAACCCCTTCACGGCAAGAGCGGCGGAACGACAGACTTGGGTCTTTTTCTTTCAACTGGATTAACGCATCCAGCAGCATCATGTCGCGCCCTTCTTCGCCTTCCAGGGTGTAATCCTGCATACGCGGAGCGTCGTCAACATCCGGGTTATAGCGATAAATTGAAAACTCGAGTTTCATTTTCCTGTCTCCGCATTAGTAAGTACGAATCTTCGGCGGGAATGCCGGGCGCAGTTTCGGTTCCATATTGACGCTACGACGCGTCATGGACTCCGACTCTGGCAGATACAGGGAGTGGCACAGCCAGTTTTCATCATCACGATCCGGGAAGTCGAAGCGGCTATGCGCGCCACGGCTTTCGGTACGGAAGTTTGCTGAAACCGCAGTGGCAAACGCGGTTTCCATCAGGTTATCCAACTCCAGGCACTCAACGCGCTGGGTGTTGAACTCGCTGGAGGTATCGTCCAGGCGCGCATTTTTCAAACGCTCACGGATCACTTTCAACTGCTCAAGCCCTTTCGCCATCGCATCGCCTTCACGGAATACCGAGAAGTTATGCTGCATACATTCCTGCAACGCTTTGCGAATTTCGACCGGATCTTCGCCGTTACGGTTGCCATTCCAGCGGTTCAGACGTTCGAGAGAGGCGTCAATTTCTTCGTCGGTGGCATCGCGCAGTGCGCCCTGCTCGGCGATAGATTCTTGTAAATGCAGACCAGCCGCGCGGCCAAAGACCACCAGGTCAAGCAGTGAGTTACCGCCCAGGCGGTTAGCACCGTGAACCGATACGCAGGCAATTTCGCCTACCGCAAACAGCCCTGGGATCACCACATCTTCGCCCTGCTCGTTCACCGTCAGCGCCTGACCGGTGACTTTGGTCGGAATACCGCCCATCATGTAGTGGCAGGTTGGGATAACCGGAATCGGCTCTTTCACTGGGTCAACGTGAGCAAAGGTACGAGAAAGCTCCAGGATACCCGGCAGACGGGATTCCAGCACTTCTTTACCCAAGTGGTCGAGTTTCAGTTTCGCGTGTGGGCCCCACGGGCCATCACAGCCACGGCCTTCACGGATTTCAATCATGATGGAACGCGCCACCACGTCACGACCCGCCAGGTCTTTCGCATTCGGCGCATAACGTTCCATGAAACGCTCGCCGTGTTTGTTCAGCAGATAACCACCTTCACCACGGCAGCCTTCTGTGACCAGCACGCCCGCACCGGCGATACCGGTTGGGTGGAACTGCCACATTTCCATATCCTGCACCGGCACGCCAGCGCGGATAGCCATACCCACGCCGTCACCGGTGTTGATATGGGCGTTAGTAGTAGACTGATAAATACGGCCTGCGCCGCCGGTTGCCAGCACGGTTGCGCGGGCTTTGAAGTACACCACTTCACCGGTTTCAATGCACAGTGCGGTACAGCCGACAATCGCACCATCGGCATTTTTCACCAGATCCAACGCATACCACTCGGAGAAAATGGTGGTGTGGTTTTTCAAATTCTGTTGATACAGCGTGTGCAGCAGTGCGTGGCCGGTACGGTCAGCAGCCGCTGCGGTACGTGCCGCCTGCTCGCCGCCGAAGTTTTTCGACTGGCCGCCAAACGGACGTTGATAGATACGACCATCGTCGAGGCGCGAGAACGGCAGCCCCATGTGCTCCAGTTCCAGAATCGCTTCCGGGCCGGTTTTACACATATATTCGATAGCGTCCTGGTCACCAATGTAGTCCGACCCTTTCACGGTGTCGTACATGTGCCATTCCCAGTTATCTTCATGGGTATTACCGAGTGCGACGGTGATGCCACCTTGCGCAGACACGGTATGGGAACGGGTTGGGAACACTTTAGACAGCAGCGCACAGGTCTGGCCGCTTTGGGAAATTTGCAGCGCTGCGCGCATACCTGCGCCGCCTGCGCCAATAACTACAGCATCAAATTCTCTGACTGGCAGTTTCATCACACACCCCACACCACAACAAATCCATAGATAACGTAAACCAGCAGCGCAACAACAATCAGCAGTTGCAGCGTCAGGCGCAGAGCCAGAGGTTTAACGTAGTCGGTTAACACCTGCCACATGCCGATCCAGGCATGAATCAAGATTGAGAACAGAGCCAGCAAGGTGAACACTTTGGTGAACGCAGAGGCAAAGAAACCGCTCCAGACTTCCCAGGTTATCTCACCGCTCGTCGCAAAAAATCCCACCATATAGATGATGTACAGAGTCAGGACAATGGCGGTGGCGCGGACCAGGATGAAGTCATGTACGCCGTTGCGTCCTAATGCTGAGGCGTTGCTTACCATACGAGGACTCCTGCAAGAATTGAAAGCACGACAGTAATAACAAAAGAGATCATGGCGGAACGCTTACCGGCTTCGAGGGTTTCTTCCAGGTAGCCAAAATCCATTAACACGTGACGGATACCAACAACCGCGTGGTAGGCCAGCGCGGTGAGGATGCCCCACATAATGAATTTAACGAAGAAACTGCTCATGATGGATGAAGCGGTTTGGAAGCCTTCCGGGGAAGAGAGACTCGTGCCCAGCAGCCACAGCAGAATGCCGACAGCCACAAACGTGATAACGCCGGAAACGCGATGGAGAATGGACGCTATCGCTGTTATAGGGAACCGGATTGTTGTCAAATCCAGATTGACAGGTCTTTGTTTTTTCACATTTCTTATCATGAATAACGCCCACATGCTGTTCTTATTATTTCCTTCCTCCGGTCCGCAGGCGGGTCAAGCAGCGTCCTTTCTATAACTTTGCGTCATGTAAAACACTGCTTCCAGATGCTAAAACAAGACGCTAAAACGCTGGGTGGCTCGGGATTGCAGGGTATTCCGGAGACCTGGCGGCAGTATAGGCCGTTCACAAAATCATTACAATTAACCTACATATAGTTTGTCCGGTTTTATGCAGAACAGTGATCATGCTCACGATTAAAACAATTTTTTAAAAATTAATCACGTGACTTGACAAATATTAAACATTATTGTTACAATCATCACCTGTAAAAGCATATAATGCTCAAAAGTTATGGGGTCACTCTTTCACCTGATAATAAGTTATGTAACAGTGTTGTGGAGTTGACCTAATCTATCAGGACAGTTATTAGTGTTGTTCAGGTTTGAATCATCGGATTGCTAAGACCCTGATTTGCTGTAGTTTCACTGTAGATTAGACGTGCACCGTCAAGCGCCCTTGCTCTGTACCCTGGTTTCATCTTCTACAACAGAGCCGTGAGCCAAATAACAAACTGGCAACGTCGAAATATTTTTTGAATTGCAAATCCGGCATCCGGCAGTCTTAAGCAAAAAGGCGCTAAGGAGACCGTAAATGGCTGATACGAAGGCAAAAATCACTCTATCGAGTGATACTGCTATTGAACTGGACGTGCTAAAAGGCACGCTCGGTCAGGATGTTATTGATATCCGTAGTCTCGGTTCGAAAGGCATTTTTACTTTTGATCCTGGTTTTACTTCGACTGCATCTTGCGAGTCTAAAATCACTTTTATTGATGGTGATGAAGGCATCCTGTTGCATCGTGGCTTCCCTATCGACCAGTTAGCCACCGAGTCTAACTATCTCGAAGTGTGTTACATCCTGCTGTACGGTGAGAAACCCACTCAGGCCGAATTCGACGAGTTCCAGACCACCGTCACTCGCCATACCATGATTCACGAGCAGATTACCCGTCTGTTCCACGCCTTCCGCCGCGACTCTCACCCAATGGCGGTGATGTGCGGGATTACCGGCGCGCTGGCTGCGTTCTATCACGATTCCCTCGACGTCAATAACCCGCGTCATCGTGAAATCGCCGCCTTCCGCCTGCTGTCTAAAATGCCAACTATGGCGGCCATGTGTTACAAATACTCAATTGGCCAACCGTTCGTTTACCCACGCAATGACCTCTCCTACGCGGGTAACTTCCTGCGCATGATGTTCGCCACCCCTTGCGAAGAGTATGAAGTGAACCCAGTGCTGGAACGCGCAATGGATCGTATTCTGATCCTGCACGCTGACCACGAACAGAACGCCTCTACCTCAACGGTACGTACTGCCGGTTCAAGCGGCGCGAACCCGTTTGCCTGCATCGCTGCGGGTATTGCATCACTGTGGGGGCCTGCTCACGGCGGAGCCAACGAAGCGGCGCTGAAAATGCTGGAAGAGATAAGCACCGTTCAGCATATTCCTGAGTTCGTTCGTCGTGCGAAAGACAAGAATGATTCTTTCCGCCTGATGGGCTTTGGTCACCGCGTGTACAAAAACTACGACCCGCGCGCCACGGTGATGCGTGAAACCTGCCATGAAGTGCTGCGTGAGCTGGGTTCGAAAGATGACCTGCTGGAAGTGGCGATGGAGCTTGAGCACATTGCGCTCAACGACCCGTACTTCATCGAGAAGAAACTGTACCCGAACGTTGACTTCTACTCCGGTATCATCCTGAAAGCGATGGGCATTCCATCTTCTATGTTTACCGTTATCTTCGCGATGGCGCGTACCATTGGCTGGATTGCACACTGGAACGAAATGCACACCGACGGCATGAAGATTGCGCGTCCGCGTCAGCTCTACACCGGCTACACGCAGCGCGACTTCAAATCCG
>JBOFJM010000110.1:0-2006 GCA_051656825.1 Kluyvera sp. | reverse complement strand
AAGAACACCAGTGCCGTACCGCCCAACGCCATACCGATAACGTCGCCCATGCCCGCAGACAGATACGCGTTCAGAATTGGCCCCAGGATATAGCCCAGGAAGCCGGTGAAGGCGAAGGCTGACAGAATACCTACCGGTTTATCCGCCGTTTTATGGGTCAGGAACATCAGGCCATACATGCCGACCAGCGTCAGAATTAACCCTGGGGATGGCAGCATCAGCACGGTGCTGGCGGTCGCGGTGATGGCGGAAAACGCCAGCGTCAGGCTCAGCAGAAAATAGGTGTTACGCAGGACTTTGTGTGTGCTCAGTAGTGATGAGCGGTCACGCGATGAAGTAATTATACGATCCATGAGTCACTCTCTTATGACAGATGTTATTAGTGACTCAGCATAAGAAAAGTCGCTTTTATTCCCTAATGCTTTTACCCATCTTTACTCAGCCATAACGCAGGACTTTTGGTGGCTCACAAATTCGAGCGATAAAGCCCGCTGGATCGAGATCAATCTCTTATAGGTCGTTGTAAGAACTTGCATTATTGAGTGTCCATGCCAACAGTGGAGAGGGTAATAACAACAAGGCAATGGAAATGAAATTATATCAACATAACAACATCACGATAGCGTTACTGGCTCTGGGTTTTATTGGGGCGGCTCAGGCGGCGAACGTGCCGGAAGGGACTGCACTGGCTGATAAACAGGAGCTGGTTCGCAGTAACGGTAATGAACCGGCATCGCTGGACCCACATAAAGTCGAAAGCGATGTGGAATACAATATTATCAGCGACCTGTTTGATGGGCTGGTGGCGGTAAAACAGGACGGCAGTATTGAGCCTCGGTTGGCAGAATCCTGGGAGAATAAAGACAACACCGTCTGGACGTTCCATCTGCGCCCTGGCATCAAGTGGTCTGACGGTTCAGCAATCACCGCGCAAGATGTTGTCTGGAGTTGGCAGCGCCTGGTGTCGCCCGCTACAGGTTCACCGTATGCCAGTTATCCGGGCAATATGCATATTGTTAACGCCGCTGATATCGCACTTGGTAAAAAAGAGCCTGATACGCTCGGAGTGAAGGCGCTCAACGACACTACGCTTGAGATAACGCTCAGTCAGCCAACGTCATCATTCCTCGCAATGCTCGCGCACCCGTCGCTGGTTCCCCTTGATAAAGTGTTGATTACTCGCTATGGCGATCAGTGGGTGAAGCCGGAGCATTTTGTCAGTAGTGGGGCTTATACTCTCTCGCAGTGGGTGGTTAACGAACGTATTGTGGCGGCGCGTAACCCTCACTATTGGGATGATAAACACACCGTTATTAATCGCGTGATTTATCTTCCCATTCGTTCTGAAGCCTCAGACGTTAACCGCTATAAAGCGGGTGAGGTGGATATTGTCTACACACTGCCGATTAACCAGTTTAGCCAGCTACAGAAAACGCTAGGTGACCAGGTAGATGTTTCGCCACAGTTGGCGACTTACTACTATCAATTTAATACCACGCGTGCGCCGTTCAACGATGCGCGCGTTCGTCGTGCGCTGAATATGGCGTTAGATAAAGATATTATTGCCGAGAAAGTGTTGGGGCAGGGGCAGCGCCCTGCGTGGGTGGTGAGCCAGCCGGAGATTGGCGGGGTGACGTTGCACGGCCCGGATTATGCTACCTGGCCGCGAGAAAAACGCCTTGCCGAGGCGAAAAAGTTGCTGGCAGAAGCGGGGTTCAGTGATTCACACCCGTTATCGTTTAATCTGCTTTATAACACCTCAGAATCGCATCAGCGGATCGCTATTGCGGCGGCATCCATGTGGAAGAAAAATCTCGGTGTTGAAGCGAAGCTGCAAAACCAGGAGTGGAAAACCATGCTGGACGCGATGCATACCGGTAATTTTGATGTGGTGCGCTACGCCTGGATTGCCGATTACGCCGATGCCTCTACCTTCCTGAATACGTTCCGTACCGGTGACAGTGAAAATACAACCAAGTACAGCAATTCTGATTATGACGAGGCTT
>JBOFJM010000109.1:0-2989 GCA_051656825.1 Kluyvera sp. | reverse complement strand
CTTCAGCGCCGCTTCGTTCGCCTCGGCCCCGGAGTTGCAAAAGAAGATGCGATCGGCAAATGTGGCGTCAATCAACTGTTTCGCCAACCTCAGCGCCGGTTCGTTGGTGTAGCCGTTGCCGGTGTGCCAGAACTTTGTCGCCTGTTCGGTCAGCGCACGCACCATCGCCGGATGCGCATGTCCCAGGGCATTAACGGCAATACCGCCCGCAAAATCGATATAGCCTTTCCCCTGTTGATCCCACAGCCAGGCCCCTTCACCGCGTACAGGAATAAACGGAGCCGGCGCGTAAACGGGCATCATCCACTGATCAAAATTTTGACGGCTGATTGACTGAGACATAGCGACCTCGACAGGTAAATAAAAGGTTTAATTTATGTTAATTATTTGGTGATTTTCACTGTAAATGTAGATTGCACGGTTCGTGCCAGCGAGGAGGGAAAATGCATAAAAGCGGAGTGATAACGAAATATCAATCACTTACAAAAGTGAATTATTCATCAAAAATGCATACAAAGTGAATATCTGACATCTTCGCGCCGTTTACAGGGCAAAATTAAGAAATATTATGCATCAGCAAAATATCGTTCTGAATGTGTGATCGACTGCGAAATAAATCGTCAGTTTACGCACCTATTCGGCGCAACACGCTCCAGTGTGGTGCAAATTTTGCTCGCCAAGTGAGGGTCGACCTGCGTGAAGACCGATTGATGGAATCGCCAATGAAAGAAATCGGCCAGCACAGCCATTCAAAGACAGTCAGGCAACACAATTTCTGCTACTATCCGGTCACAATTCACCTTGCAAAAGCGGAAGCGACTATGAAATTTGTCTCTTTTAATATCAACGGCCTGCGCGCCCGCCCTCATCAACTGGAAGCTATTGTTGAAAAGCATCAGCCCGATGTCATTGGCTTGCAGGAGACAAAAGTTCACGACGACATGTTTCCTCTCGACGAGGTTGCAAAGCTCGGCTACCACATTTTCTACCACGGGCAAAAAGGCCACTACGGCGTGGCGTTGTTGACCAAAGCCGAACCGGTAGCAGTGCATCGTGGCTTCCCGACCGATGCTGAAGACGCCCAACGTCGTATCATTATTGCCGAAGTCCCCTCGCCATTTGGCAACGTTACGGTGATTAACGGCTACTTCCCACAGGGTGAAAGCCGCGACCACGAAACCAAGTTTCCGGCAAAAACCAAGTTCTACCAGGACTTGCAGGACTATCTGGAAACGCACCTGAATAAAGAAAACCCGGTGCTGATTATGGGCGACATGAATATTAGCCCGACCGATCTGGATATCGGCATTGGTGAAGAGAACCGCAAACGCTGGTTACGCACCGGCAAATGTTCATTCCTGCCGGAAGAACGGGCATGGATGGAACGCCTGCTCGGCTGGGGGCTGGTTGATACTTTCCGTCACGCCAATCCCGAAACTAACGACCGTTTCTCCTGGTTCGACTACCGTTCTAAAGGCTTTGATGACAACCGTGGCCTGCGTATAGATCTGCTGCTGGCAAGCCAACCGCTGGCGGCGCACTGTGTGGAAACCGGCATCGACTACGAAATTCGCAGCATGGAAAAACCGTCGGATCACGCGCCGGTGTGGGCGACCTTCAAATAAGCATTATTCCCTCTCCGGTATAATGACGGAGAGGGATAATTCTGAGCAAAATCAATAAAGCGACGCGATCTCCTTGCCGTCAGGGCTAATCTATAATACCGTCGCGCGCACTGTTTCTTCCCGGCAGGAGAACCCCATGCAAAAGAAGTCGGTATTACGCAGCCTCTAAACTCCTGCTCATTGTTGCTGTTATCAGCAGCCTTATCGCGCTGATTCATGTATTTGGCCTGGCCGATCTGGTCACCAATTTCCGTTATTTACAGAGTCTTGTTCGCCACAGCGGCACGCTGGGTTATGGGCTGTATATTGCGCTATTTATTGTCGCGACAATATGCCTGATGCCCGGCAGCGTACTGGTGATTGTCGGCGGTATCGTCTTTGGCCCGTGGCTCGGCACACTGCTGTCACTGGTGGCGGCAACCGTGGCTTCGTCCGCGTCGTTTTTGCTCGCCCGCAGCCTGGGGCGCGAACTGCTGTTACGCTACGTTGGCCATACCGCCACCTTTCAGGCTATCGAACGCGGAATAACCCGCAGCGGCATCGACTTTTTAATTTTGACACGCCTGATACCCCTATTTCCCTACAATATTCAAAATTACGCCTACGGCCTGACGGCTATTCCCTTCTGGCCGTATACCCTTATTTCAGCGCTGACAACGCTCCCCGGGATTTTTATTTATTCGTTGATGGCAAATGAACTGGCCGTTGACGGTATCAGTCTGGCATTTGTGTTTAAACTCAGCCTCGCGGGGCTACTGCTATTCGCCTTAGTACAGGCGGCAAAGCGCTACGCGCGCTATAAAAAGGTAGACCTTTCCACGGAGGAATTGTGATAACAGCCAAAAGTCGAGCGCTCTGGTATTACCGTGCGCTGATCGTCGTCGTGTTTATTGCCGCGCTGCTGGCGTGGCTCTGGATACCCAGCGTCAATACGTTTGTGGAACGCAGCCTGAACGCGTTTATGGCGCTAGATCAGCACGGCATCGAGCAGTTTATCCACTCTTACGGTTCACAAGCGGCGGTGGTTTCATTCCTGTTGATGATCTTCCAGGCCATTGCCGCCCCGCTACCGGCATTTTTGATAACCTTCGCCAATGCCTCGCTGTTTGGCGCATTTTGGGGCGGGGTACTCTCCTGGAGCAGTTCAATGGTCGGCGCGGCGCTATGTTTTTACATTGCGCGCATTATGGGGCGCGGGGTGGTGGAAAAACTCACCGGTAAAGCGGTGCTCAACAGCGTTGACGATTTTTTTGAGCGCTACGGGAAACACACCATTTTAATTTGCCGCCTGCTGCCGTTTGGACCGTTCGACCCAGTGAGCTACGCCGCAGGGCTAACCTCAGTGCGCTTTCGCCATTTTTTTA
>JBOFJM010000108.1:0-1912 GCA_051656825.1 Kluyvera sp. | reverse complement strand
TATATGATGCCTGGCCGGATCACAGCAAAGGTTCGTTGTTCAGCCAGGTGGTCGAGAACGCATGGGATAAATCGCGCGCTAATTCATTAAGCCGAAGCACTGAAGATCAGTTCTTTATGTATTTGCGAGTCAATACATTAAATAAACTAGTACCGTATGCAGCCCAGCGCTTTATTGATAATTTGTCGCAGATCTACGACGGTGATTTTAATCATGCACTGCTTGAAGATGAAAGCGACTGTAGTCGATTGCTGGAGCTTTATAAAAATATCGCAATAAAACATGTATTTAGTCATCCAGAGGTCGAGCAATTAGAATTGCAAGGCTATCGGGTTATTGGTGGGTTGTTGGATATTTACGCGCCACTGCTAAAATTGTCGCTGAGTGATTTTAGCGAGCTGGTGGAGCGGGAGAGAGTGCGCCACTTGCCGATTGAATCTCGGCTGTTTTGCAAGCTTTCAACGCGCCATCGTTTAGCTTACGTTGAGGCGGTTAATAAGGTTTCGCGTGATTCCGTCGAGTTCCCGATAATGGAGTATTATTATCGTTGCCGCTTGCTTCAGGATTATATCAGCGGAATGACTGACCTCTACGCATGGGATGAATATCGTCGGCTGATGGCGGTGGAATAATCAGAAGTTTTGTAAAGACGCTCAATAAATTTTTACTTTTACAAAGTATAGTTGGGCGGAACTTAGTGCAATAAAATGACTCTGATAGTCACGTACACCGTAACTTTGCATAATCTGAAATTGAGATTGAAACACATGAAAAAAACCACGTTAGCAATGAGTGCACTGGCTCTTAGTTTAAGTCTGGCTCTGTCTCCGTTGTCCGCTAGCGCGGCCGAGACGGCATCTTCTTCCGCATCTGCCGCGCAGCCTATGCCAAGTCTGGCGCCTATGCTGGAAAAAGTGATGCCGTCTGTCGTCAGCATTAATGTTGAAGGCAGCACAACGGTAAATACGCCGCGTATGCCGCGTAACTTCCAGCAATTCTTCGGCGATAATTCGCCATTCTGCCAGGACGGTTCACCGTTCCAGGGCTCGCCTTTCTGCCAGGGCGCAGGCCCGGATGGCGGTAACGGCAGCGCACAGCAACAGAAATTTATGGCCCTGGGTTCTGGGGTGGTGATTGACGCTGCGAAAGGCTACGTTGTGACCAACAACCACGTGGTGGATAACGCCAACGTCATTAAAGTGCAGTTGAGCGATGGTCGTAAGTTCGACGCGAAAGTGGTCGGCAAAGACCCGCGTTCTGATATTGCGCTTATCCAGATTCAGGATCCGAAAAACCTGACCGCGATTAAGCTGGCAGACTCCGATGCGCTGCGCGTAGGTGACTACACCGTGGCCATCGGTAACCCATTTGGTCTGGGTGAAACGGTGACCTCCGGTATCGTTTCGGCGCTGGGACGTAGTGGGCTGAACGTTGAAAACTATGAAAACTTTATCCAGACCGATGCAGCAATTAACCGTGGTAACTCCGGTGGCGCGCTGGTTAACCTGAACGGCGAGCTTATCGGTATTAACACCGCTATCCTCGCGCCGGACGGCGGTAACATTGGTATCGGCTTTGCTATCCCAAGCAACATGGTGAAAAACCTGACCGAACAGATGGTGAAATTTGGTCAGGTGAAACGCGGTGAGCTGGGGATTCTGGGTACGGAGCTGAACTCTGAGCTGGCGAAAGCGATGAAAGTCGATGCACAGCGCGGGGCGTTTGTAAGCCAGGTGATGCCAAATTCTTCTGCGGCGAAAGCGGGCATTAAAGCCGGTGACGTAATTACTGCGCTGAATGGCAAACCGATCAGCAGTTTCGCTGCGCTGCGTGCGCAGGTAGGCACAATGCCGGTGGGGAGCAAGCTGAGCCTGGGTCTGTTGCGTGATGGCAAGCCGCTGACGGTGAACCT
>JBOFJM010000107.1:0-2879 GCA_051656825.1 Kluyvera sp. | reverse complement strand
GTCCATCCAGACGGATTGATAGAGTTTGGCAACGCGAGGGGCGCGAATCGGTAAAATGACACCACGAAGCAGCGGCCACCACAGCAGACGAGGGGTATCGACCACTCGTTTATCGCTGAGAAACTGGCGCAAATAACGTTTAACCGCGTCGGGCGTCGGCGCGTCGGGTGTGCCGAGATTGGCAAGAAGAATACCGGTTTTTTTAGCGTGCATTACCGCCTCTTATTTATTCAAATTATTGATAATTGTAGCGGAAAAGCGAGGAAGAAGAACTAATTGCTGTAAGAGGTAGAATGATAAATAGCGTGATGGTGTGGAACATATCAGGCCTACGAATATCACGCAGGCCTGATAACGTAAAGCATTAGCCGAGGATTTTTTCCAGCTCTGCGCGAACGGCAGCAACGGCTTGAGTACCGTCTACTTTCGCGTATTTGGTGTTACCCGCCTGCGCTTCTTTAGAATAGTAGCCGATAAGCGGTGCTGTCATCTGATGGTATTCCACCAGACGTTTACGCACGGTTTCTTCCTGGTCGTCTTTACGGGTAGTCAGTTCTTCACCGGTCACATCATCTTTACCTTCAACCTTCGGCGGGTTGAATTTGATGTGGTAAACACGGCCAGATGCCGCGTGTACGCGACGACCCACGATACGGTCAACGATCAGTTCGTCTGGTACGTCAAATTCCAGAACGTAATCAACGTTGATGCCCGCTTCTTTCATGGCGTCTGCCTGCGGAATCGTACGCGGGAAGCCGTCCAGCAGGAAACCATTGCGGCAATCTTCCTGGGAGATGCGTTCTTTCACCAGCGCGATAACCAGTTCGTCGGTGACCAGCTTGCCGGCGTCCATGATGTCTTTAGCTTGTTTACCCAGTTCAGAACCGGATTTCACCGCGGCACGCAGCATATCGCCGGTGGAGATTTGCGGAATACCGTACTTCTCCATGATGAACTGAGCCTGAGTTCCTTTACCCGCGCCCGGAGCGCCAAGCAGAATGATACGCATTGCGAAAATCCCCTCAAAGGTTGTCTGTTTTTTTCAAAAGCGCTAAACGATACCACCATCACGCATTTGTCTCAAGGAAGCGGGGCCGCGCTGAAACGGTTAATGGCCGGAATCATCAGAAAAGAGCCGTTTTAGGCGAAAAAAAGCCGGATAACGGAACATATCCCTTATCCGGCTGATTTTATCTCTCTCTTACAGGAAGAGACGGAGGCTTACGACACCAGCAACTGGTTCATGCGGCGGATAAACTGGTTAGGATCTTCCAGCGTACCGCGCTCGGCGAACAGCGCCTGGTCAAGCAGCAGCTCAACCCACTCTTTAAACTGCGCGTCGTCCTGCGTATCGGCGGTGCGTTTCACCAGCGTGTGGTCAGGGTTCAGTTCGAAGATGTATTTCACATCAGGAACCGCCTGGCCCGCTGCGGCAAACAGTTTCGCCATCTGCGTGCTCATTTCGTCGGCGTCAGTGGTAACAATCGCCGGGGTATCGGTCAGACGGTGAGTCAGACGCACCTCTTTCACGCGGTCGCCCAGCAGGGTTTTCACACGCTCAACGAATGGCGTCAGCGCTTTTTCTGCTTCTTTCGCGCTTTCGTCAACTTCATCTGCCAGCTTGTCGATAGACTCGTCAGCTTTAGCAACGGACTGGAACGGCTTACCGTCGAACTCCGTCAGGTAGTTCATCATCCACTCATCGATGCGGTCAGAAAGCAGCAGTACTTCGATGCCTTTCTTACGCAGCAGTTCCAGATGCGGGCTGCTCTTCGCTGCGGCATAGCTGTCAGCGGTGATGTAGTAGATTTTCTCCTGCCCTTCTTTCATGCGAGAAACGTAGTCAGCCAGCGACACGCTCTGCTCGGAAGAGTCGGTATGGGTAGACGCAAAACGCAGCAGTTTAGCAATCGCTTCCTGGTTAGCGTGGTCTTCCGCAGGGCCTTCTTTCAGCACCAGGCCGAACTGTTTCCAGAAGGTCTGATATTTTTCTGCGTCGTCTTTCGCCAGTTTCTCCAGCATCTGCAGGACACGTTTGGTCAGCGCGGTGCGCAGGTTGCGCGTTACGCTGCTGTCTTGCAGGATTTCACGGGAAACGTTCAGCGGTAGATCGTTAGAATCTATCAGGCCACGCACGAAACGCAGGTAGTTCGGCATGAACTGCTCAGCGTCGTCCATAATGAACACGCGCTGCACGTACAGTTTCAGTCCGTGTTTATGGTCACGGTTCCACATATCCCACGGCGCCTGCGACGGGATGTACAGCAGGCTGGTGTACTCCTGCTTACCTTCCACACGGTTGTGGCTCCAGGTCAGCGGGTCAGTGAAGTCGTGGGCAATGTGCTTGTAGAACTCGGTGTACTCTTCGTCTTTAACTTCAGACTTGTTACGCGTCCACAGCGCCTGCGCTTTGTTGATTTTCTCCCAGGAAACCACGGTTTCACCGTCTTTCTCTTCCTGTTTTTCAATCTCAACCGGCAGCGCGATATGGTCGGAGTATTTGCCGATGACCGAACGCACGCGCCAGTCGTCGAGGAACTCATCTTCGCCTTCGCGCAGATGCAGGGTAATTTCAGTACCGCGATCGGCTTTGGTGATATCGGCAACGGTGTATTCGCCTTCGCCCGCCGATTCCCAGAACACGCCGTTTTCTGCTGCATCGCCCGCCGCACGGGTACGCACAGTCACTTTGTCAGCCACGATAAACGCCGAGTAGAAACCGACGCCGAACTGGCCAATCAGTTGGCTGTCTTTCGCCTGGTCAGACCCCATTGATTCAAGGAACGCTTTAGTCCCGGATTTGGCGATAGTCCCCAGATGGTCGATAACTTCGTCGCGATTCATCCCGATGCCGTTGTCGGCAATGGTCAACGTACGCT
>JBOFJM010000106.1:0-3757 GCA_051656825.1 Kluyvera sp. | reverse complement strand
CTAAGTTACCAAACATTGTGCCATCCAGATAGAAAAAGCCCGGTGGCGCTACGCTTACCGGGCCTACAGGGTCTGTGTAGGGCGGGTAAGCGCAGCGCCACCCGCCAGGTTTTTTAATGGTGCGAAGAAGTCTTCACGCCGCCTTCCGGCACAGGAACGTAAGGCGTTTCTTTGTCGGTGCGTTTATCGTTATTGCGCACCTGCATCCAGGTTTTGAAACCGTAGAAGATGATGCTGTACACCACCACCAGGAACAGAATACTCAGCCCTGCGTTGGTGTAGTTGTTGATAACGATATGGTTCATGTTGGCGATTTGCTGCGCCGTCAGTTCACCGCCGCTGGCAATCTTCTCTTTGTACTGGTTCGCCATGTAGAAGAAGCCTTCCATCTGCGGGTTGGTGCTGAACAGTTTCAGACCCAGCGCCCAGGTGGTGCAGATAAGCAGCCAAACCGCCGGAACAATAGTCACCCACACATACTTGGTGCGTTTCATTTTGACCAGAATCACCGTACCCAGCACCAGCGCTACGGCTGCCAGCATCTGGTTAGAGATACCGAACAGCGGCCACAGGCTCTTAACGCCGCCCAGCGGGTCAACCACGCCTTGATACAGCAGATAACCCCACAGGCCAACACAGCCCGCAGTGGCGACAACGCCCGCCACCAGAGAGTCGGTTTTCTTCAGGAACGGAACAAAGTTACCCAGCAGGTCTTGCAGCATAAAACGGCCTGCACGAGTACCGGCGTCGAGTGCGGTCAGGATGAACAGCGCTTCAAACAGGATACCGAAGTGATACCAGAAGCCCATGTCCGCCATTGGCAGCACTTTGTGGAACACGTGAGCGATACCTACCGCCAGCGTTGGAGCACCACCGGCGCGGTTCAGTACCGATGGTTCACCGATATCTTTCGCCGTTTGCAGGATTTGCTCAGGCGAAATCACAAAGCCCCAGGAGCTGACGGTTGCCGCTGCGTGAGCCGTCACATCTTTAAGTTGTGCGGCAATCAACGCGGCGTTTTCACCGCCCATCTCATGCAGGTTTGGCATGGTGATACCCAGGCCTGCTGGTGGGGTGTTCATCGCAAAGTAGAGGCCTGGCTCGATGATGGAGGCGGCAACCAGCGCCATAATCGCCACGAAGGACTCCATCAGTATTGCGCCATAACCGATGAAACGTGCGTCAGTTTCACACGCCAGCAGCTTCGGTGTTGTGCCGGAGGCGATCAGCGCATGGAAGCCAGACACCGCGCCACAGGCGATGGTGATAAACAGGAATGGGAACAGCGCGCCTTTCCACAGCGGGCCAGTACCGTCGATGTACTGAGTCACTGCTGGCATTTTCAGATCCGGGTTGAGGATAACGATACCCAACGCCAGGCCAACGATAACGCCAATTTTCAGGAAGGTGGCGAGGTAGTCACGCGGTGCCAGAATCAGCCATACCGGCAGCAGCGCAGAGATAAAGGCGTAACCGATCAGGGCAAAGGTAATGGTGGTGTCTTTAAAGGTCAACGCCGGGCCCCAGTATGGGTCGTGGGCAATGACGCCGCCGAACCAGATGGAGGCAACCAACAGCACGATACCAATCACCGATACTTCGCCCACGCGTCCTGGGCGGATAAAGCGCATGTAGATCCCCATGAACAGCGCAATCGGCACTGTTGAGCACACGGTAAAGACGCCCCACGGGCTTTCTGCCAGCGCTTTAACAACAATCAGCGCCAGTACCGCCAGGATGATAATCATAATCAGGAAGCAGCCGAACAGGGCAATAGAACCCGGTACGCGGCCCATCTCTTCTTTGACCATTTCCCCCAGCGATGAACCGTTACGGCGCGTGGAGATAAACAGCACCATAAAGTCCTGCACCGCACCGGCTAGCACGACGCCTGCGAGCAGCCACAGCGTGCCTGGCAGGTAACCCATCTGCGCCGCCAGAACCGGGCCGACCAACGGGCCAGCACCGGCAATCGCCGCAAAGTGGTGGCCGAACAACACATAGCGGTTGGTCGGCACGTAGTTCAGGCCATCGTTATTAATGACCGCCGGTGTTGCGCGTGTGGGGTCAAGTTTCATCACCTTTTGAGCGATGTACAGACTGTAGTAGCGATATGCCACCAGATAAACGGAAACTGACGCCACGACTATCCACAGGGCACTGACGTGCTCACCGCGACGCAGGGCGACAACCGAGAGGCAAAACGCACCGATGATTCCGAGAATCACCCAAGGTATGTGCTTGAATAGCTTTTTGGTATCCATAGTAAAACCTGGTTTTTTTAAGATTAATAATCAGCCGAAGCTGCCGTTGTTTTTGAGTTTGGGGTTGAGGAGGTCGGTATTGATTCTGACTCCTAGCTTGCCAGACATACGCGCGCGTAAAGTTGGGTAAATGGGCGAGTGGTTAAATGTGCAGGGTGAGCGGTTATGTAGGGGAATAAGCGGTTGAGTAAGGTCTGAACAACGCGGAAATATGTGATTGAGATCTCAAGTTTTTTTGCTCTGAGATTTTGCTGAAGATTTTCGCGACCTACGGAGCCGGAAAGGCGCGCATTTAAGCAGAATGGACACAAAAGTTCAGCCTGCGCATCGGGGAAAAGGCGTGGTAGAGTTTGGCTGGAACATCGCCTGCGAGTCGGAAAAAAACGTGATTTAAATCACTTTGTTAGCCTAAGTAAAACCTGCACATCCGTCTACGCTTTATGCCAGTCCTACATTACGGAGAAGAACATGACTACGGTAAACCTCGCGCTCAATGACGCTTATGAGCTGGCCTTTGAGGTGTTGTACTCGAACGGATTTTCAAAACCACACGCCGATGCGATTGCGCGCAACGTCACGGCAGGGGAGCGTGACGGCTGTGCGTCACACGGCCTGTGGCGGCTGCTGGGGATTGTTGAAACCCTGCGCAAAGGCAAGGTATCGCCAGATGCTAAACCGGTGGTTATCGACCAGGCTCCGGCGATTGTCAAAGCCGATGCACAAGGGGCTTACTCTCTTTGCGCCTACGAGCAAGCGCTACCGCTGCTGATTGAAAAAGCGCGACATTGCGGTATAGCGGCGCTGGCGATTAACCATTGCGTCCACTTTTCGGCGCTGTTTGCCGACGTGGAACCGCTCACCGATGTTGGGCTGGTGGGGTATGCCTGCACGCCAAGCCATGCGTGGGTAGCGCCTGCGGGCGGGACTCAGCCGCTGTTTGGCACTAACCCTATTGCGTTTGGTTGGCCGCGTGGTGAAAAGCCGCCATTTATTTTCGATATGGCGACCAGCGCGGCGGCTCGCGGTGAAATTCAGTTGCATCAGCGTGCGGGTAAAGTGATTCCTGAAGGGTGGGGGATCGACAGCGACGGCCAGCCAACCACAGACCCACAGGCCGTGCTGGATGGCGCAATGCTGACGTTTGGCGGCCATAAAGGCTCTGCGCTGGCGGCGATGGTTGAGCTGTTTGCCGGGCCGCTGATTGGCGATATGACCAGTGCCGAATCACTGGCGTGGGACAACGGCGCGGGCGGTTTACCGTACGGCGGCGAGCTGATTCTGGCGCTCGATCCCGCGCGTTTCCTGGGGCAAGAGGCGGCAACACATCTGGCGCGAGCGGAAACATTATTTAGCGGTATGCAGGTGCAGGGCGCACGTTTACCAGGCGAAAGGCGCTATCAGGCCCGCCAGCACAGCGAGCAACATGGGCTAGCCGTTTCACGCAGCTTATACGATGAAATCAGTGCATTACGCGGTTAAAGTCTCTTTGGGTA
>JBOFJM010000105.1:0-7591 GCA_051656825.1 Kluyvera sp. | reverse complement strand
TCGTATTAATATACGAGCAAAACGTTTCGCTCTCATTATGGCAAAGTAATGCCATGATATTCATAAGGATTATATTTTTAGCTGTTTCGCTTGCAGAATTGTCAAGATATTGTAATTCTATTCTTTGTTGCCAAAGGGGAATAGAACCGTATGTTTTATCGGTCTATTTAGCTTTCGGGAGTGTGTCCTGAACATGACGTCATACAAGGAAACCGCGCGATGAAAAATTTCATTGCAGAACTGCTGGTGAAGTTGGCCGAAAAGGAAGATGAAGCAAACGCATTACGCATTCAGGTTGATGCGCTGGAAGTGGTCGTCACCACGCTTTTACAGCATATGAAGCAGGAATCTCAGCAGACGTTAGAAAACGATATTGCCGCTACGCTAAATAAATTAGCACCTGCCCAACATGCTGCCAATCATCATGACGAAATATTATATAACCATGTAAAACGGTTATTTCTGGCATCTGAAAATTAGAGCCTACTGGGATAGGCTATCGTTGGCAGAGCACTGTCATTAAAATGTCACGCTCTTTTCCTACAGTCTCCGTGTTTCATTTTTAAGTATTTATACATGGAGAATCTAACGTGAAATACAGTGCTATTTTTGCCGCATTATTCCCTCTGCTGGGCCTGCCTGCCGCACACGCGGACACTTCAACGACGACGGTGCTTGATAACCGTGCCGCGCAGGGTGATATAACCCAGCCGGGCGGCGCTCGCCGTTTATCGGCTGACCAAACTGACGCCATTCGCGCATCGCTCAATAATAAACCGGCTAAAAACGTCATCCTGCTGATTGGCGACGGGATGGGCGACTCTGAAATTACCGCCGCGCGTAACTACGCAGAAGGGGCGGGCGGCTATTTTAAAGGCATCGATGCGCTGCCGCTGACCGGCCAGTACACCCACTACTCGCTGGATAAAAAAACCGGCAAGCCAGACTACGTCACCGACTCGGCAGCGTCTGCCTCGGCCTGGAGCACCGGCGTCAAAACCTATACCGGCGCGCGGAGCGTCGATATTCACGAAAAAGATCATCAAACGATTTTGGAGTTGGCTAAAGCGGCGGGTCTGGCGACCGGCAACGTCTCTACCGCCGAATTGCAGGATGCAACGCCTGCGGCGCAGGTATCGCATGTGACGTCACGTAAGTGCTACGGCCCAAGCGTCACCAGCGAAAAGTGCCCAACCAACGCGCTGGAGAAGGGCGGTAAAGGCTCGATTACCGAGCAACTGCTGAACGCGCGTCCTGATGTCACGTTGGGCGGCGGGGCGAAAACCTTCGCTGAAACCGCCACCGCCGGGGAATGGCAGGGCAAAACGCTGCGTGAACAGGCGCAAGCGCGCGGTTATCAACTGGTGAGCGATGCCACTTCGCTGGCGGCAATTAGCCAGGCTAATCAGGATAAACCGCTGCTGGGGCTGTTCTCCGACGGCAATATGCCGGTGCGTTGGGAAGGGCCGAAAGCCACCTTCCACGGCAATATCGACCAGCCTGCGGTCACCTGTGCGGTGAACCCGAAACGTGATGCCAGCGTGCCAACGCTGGCGCAGATGACCGATAAAGCGATTTCGCTGCTCAGTAGCAACGAAAAAGGCTTTTTCCTGCAAGTGGAAGGCGCGTCTATCGATAAGCAAGATCACGCTGCAAACCCTTGCGGCCAGATTGGCGAAACCGTAGATCTGGATGAAGCGGTGCAAAAGGCGCTGGAATTTGCCAAAAAAGATGGCAACACACTGGTGATTGTCACCGCCGATCACGCCCACTCCAGCCAGATTATCCCGCCAAAAACCAAAGCGCCTGGCCTGACTCAGGCGCTGAATACCAAAGACGGCGCGGTGATGGTGATGAGCTACGGCAACTCGGAAGAAGAGTCGATGGAGCACACCGGCACGCAACTGCGTATCGCTGCCTATGGCCCACACGCGGCGAATGTGGTCGGCCTCACTGACCAGACCGATCTGTACTACACCATGAAAGCGGCTCTCGGGCTGTAATTTCCCCTCCGCCCGGCGGCAAATTTCGCCGCTGGGTTGGACATATCGCCATCTCCGACCAGACTTACAGTGATCTACTCACAAAAGGATGGTGCAATGAAAACAATATTACGGGTTACCCTACTGTGTAGTCTGTTTGCTGCAACCGCCGCGTCTGCGGCAACGACAGCCACTGCGACAGATAAAACCATGACCCCGCAACAGCAACGTATGACCACCTGTAATCAACAGGCGGCGTCAAAAACCCTGAAGGGCGATGAACGTAAAACCTTTATGAGCAGTTGTCTGAAAGGGGAAAGCGCTGCCGCTGACGGCAAAACGCTGACGCCGCAGCAGCAAAAAATGAAGGATTGTAATGCGCAGGCGGCTCAAAAGACCTTAAAAGGCGATGAGCGTAAAACGTTTATGAGTACCTGCCTGAAGAAAAAATAGCATTATTTTTACGGCAAGCTAGCCTGGCCCGGCAGCGATTGCCGGGCCAGAAACTCAGGATTTACTCATCTTCTCTGATTTTTCCATACACTGTGCCATTGCTTCCATGACCGCAGAGCGGAAGCCTTTTTCTTCCAGCACGCGCACGGCTTCAATCGTCGTACCGCCCGGCGAGCACACCATATCTTTCAATTCGCCCGGATGTTTGCCGGTTTCCAGCACCATCTTCGCCGAACCCATTACCGCCTGTGCAGCAAATTTATACGCCTGCGCGCGTGGCATCCCGCCCAGCACGGCAGCATCGGCCATGGCTTCGATAAACATAAAGACATAGGCGGGTGCGGAGCCGCTGACGCCGACTACCGGGTGGATCATCGGTTCTGCAATTTCTTCTGCGGCGCCAAAGCAGCGGAAAATATTCAGCACATCGGCGACATCTTCTGGCGTGACCAGCGCATTTGGCGTGACGGAGGTCATCCCAGCGTTTACCAATGACGGGGTGTTAGGCATCGCGCGAACAATTTTACGGTCGTGACCCAGCGCTCGCGCCAACTGTTCAAGCGTGACACCGGCGGCAATTGATACAACCAGTGAATCTTTGTTGAGGCTGGAGGCGATTTCGCTCAGGACTTTGACCATAATGCCCGGCTTCACTGCGCCAAAGACGATATCGGCGATTTGCGCCACTTCCTGCGGGGTTTGCGCCGCATTAATACCGTACTCATCGCGCAGTGCCGCCACTTTGTCTGGCGATGGGGTGTAAACCCAAATTTGCCCAGGCAGAACCTGCCCACTGGCAATCAGGCCGCCAAGAATGGCTTTCCCCATATTACCGCAACCAATGAAGCCAATTTTCTTCTCCATCATCTCTCTCCCGCTGTCTGTTTTTTCATAGTTTACTGTTATAGGCGATTCATCGCGATGGGTAATGCATTTTTGTAGATTATTACGACGCCAGCCTCGCTTGCCGTATAATCGCACGTTGAGATTAAACTCAGGCCGGAGTAATGATGACAATTTGGGTTGATGCGGATGCGTGTCCGAACGTAATTAAAGAAGTGCTGTTTCGCGCGGCTGAACGCACGCAAATTGAACTGGTGCTGGTGGCAAACCAGTTTTTACGCGTCCCGCCGTCACGCGTGATTCGTGCCATGGTCGTGCCGAAAGGTTTTGATGTCGCCGACAATGAAATTGTCCGTCTTTGCCAGCCCGGTGATTTAGTGATTACCACCGATATTCCCCTGGCGGCAGAAGTGTTGGAAAAGGGCGGAGCGGCGCTGAACCCGCGCGGTGAGCGCTACAGCAACGCGACGATTCGCGAGCGTCTAACCCTGCGTGATTTTATGGACACCATGCGCTCCAGTGGCATTCAAACCGGTGGCCCGAGCGCGTTATCGCAGCGTGACCGCCAGCAGTTTGCCGCTGAATTAGATAAATACTTGTTGGCAGCAAAACGCGGTTAATGTGATATCTGTCACAAAAAATATGCTACCTTTTGCCGCGTCGCTCGGCTTGCCAGGGGTCGAAACTTTAGTGTACTTTTAGCAATACGCCTTGTGGCATATTTTTTTACGCTTTGAGCCAGGTGATTATCAGTGTATAAAGCGGATAACGGCCTCAAAGTGTATCTTTCTGTAATATTAAGTTTACACTTACTTGTGTACTAGTTTGGTGATATCATTCACCATTCATGTGCACGTTCAGCTATTTCGCGTCATCAGGGGGAATTCCAGGTAATGACACAGCCTATTTTTCTTATCGGAGCCAGAGGCTGCGGAAAAACGACAATAGGTCAAGCGCTTACCCATGCCTGCGATTTTCGTTTTGTTGATACCGATCAGGTCTTACAGCAGCGGTCTGGTATGAGCGTCGCGGAAATTGTGGCCAGTGAAGGTTGGCCGGGTTTTCGCGCCCGAGAAACCGCTACGTTGATGGCGGTGACTCAGCCTGAAACGGTTGTCGCCACCGGCGGCGGCATTATCCTCGCGCCAGTGAACCGTGAATTTATGCGCCAGAATGGGGTGGTGATTTATCTCAACGCCTCGGTGGCGGAACTTGCGCGCCGTCTGGAAGCTTTTCCAGAAGAATCCCAGCGCCCAACGCTTACCGGTAAACCGATTAGTGAAGAAGTGGCTGAAGTGTTGGCCCAACGCGATGCGTTATATCGTGAAACGGCTCATTACATCGTCGATGCGTCTGCCGCGCCAGACCTTGTCGTTACTCAGATTCTTGACGCTCTGCGCCTGGTGGCTGCCAGCTAACGGGCGCTTTTCGCCTATTCCCCGCATTATTTTTCCCCCGCTAATTATTCGCCTGATGTACCCATTCTTAGTTAATGGTTATATCGGGCGTAAATCACATTTTTAACTTATCATTAATGTTATTAAAACGTTAAAATCAAAGCGTATCAGGAGAATACTGGAAATAACTGGAATCTTTACACTCCAGCGGCCGGATGAGCTGCTACGCTTCTGAGCGGTATTTTTCATCCATCCAGGTGGCTATTTGTAAAGTAAGTATTATACGCATCGTCTTTCAGGCTGTACGCAGAAGGAGCTGGCGCATAGCACATCAGAAGGTAGATAACATGAGTGCAACGATGGCGATTCTTACGATAGGGGTAGTGCCCGTCAGTGAGGTCTTGCCGCTTTTAACCGAGCACATCAGGGAAGATCAAATTACCCACATGAGCCTACTCGGCAAAATGAGCCGGGCGGATGTGATGGCCGAATATGCACCGGAGGCAGACGAAGAGCGTCTGCTGGTTCTGCTAAACGATAACCAGTTTGCTGAGGTTTCCCGCCTGAAAGTCGAGCACAGCTTACAAGCGGTGATCGAGGTGCTGGATAACCAGTCGTATGACGTCATTCTGTTACTGAATACATTTAAGCTACGCAATATGGTGGCGCGTAACGCGATGCTGCTGGAGCCACAGCGTATTATTCCGCCGTTAGTCGCTTCTATTGTGGAAGGGCATCAGGTTGGCGTATTGGTTCCTGTAGAAGCGATACTCGATTCCCAGCAGGAAAAGTGGCAGATGCTGCCAAACTCACCTTATTACGCGCTGGCG
This sequence comes from Kluyvera sp., assembly GCA_051656825.1. Lineage (GTDB taxonomy): Bacteria > Pseudomonadota > Gammaproteobacteria > Enterobacterales > Enterobacteriaceae > Kluyvera. Next base: position 2,086 of record JBOFJM010000105.1, on the reverse strand, counting down.
AACCCTATCCGCGATACCGATCAACACCTGATCTCGGCGGGCAGTTCGCTGCTGGAGCAAGGGGCGGATGTGCTGGTGCTTGACTCGCTGGGTTATCATCAGCGTCACCGTGATTTATTACAAAAAGCGCTGGATGTACCCGTTTTACTGTCAAATGTTCTGGTCGCCAGGTTGGCGGCAGAATTATTGGTTTAACAAATAAATTCGCGTGACAGGCTTCTGTTCGCCCCCCTATATTGGTTTTTTAACATGAAAACAATAAGGGCCTGTTTATGCTTCAAAGCAACGACTACTTCGACGGAAAAGTGAAATCCATTGGCTTTACCAGCAGCAGCACCGGGCGCGCCAGCGTGGGCGTGATGGCGGAAGGGGAATACTCTTTCAGTACTGCACAGCCTGAGGAGATGACGGTTGTCAGCGGTGCGCTGAACGTATTGCTGCCAGGCGCAACGGAGTGGAAAGTCTTTTCTGCGGGTGAAGTTTTCAACGTGCCCGGCCACAGCGAGTTCCACCTGGAAGTGGCTGAACCTACCTCTTATCTGTGCCGTTATCTGTAAAATGTCGCCTTCCTGTTGTGGCAGGAAGGCGAGTTCACGCTTAACGCTGTGCTTCGCCGCCTAAACCTTCCACCAGGTTTTTAATCAGCGCGGCGAGTTCGCCGGTCATCAGGATAAAGTCGGCGTCGAAACGCTGTGCGTAATCTTCGCGGTCGATATCTTCGTTCTGGTCACGCAGTTCGTCGCAGAACTTCAGGCGTTTGATAGAGCCGTCATCGCACATCACAAACTGAATACGTTGCTGCCAGTCGAGCGCCAGTTTAGTCACCAGCTTACCGGCTTCAATGTGCGTGGCAATTTCGTCGCACACCAGGTCTTGTTTTTTCGCGCGGATCACGCCGCCATCTTCGAGAATCGCTTTCAGTTCAGCTTCATCAAGCAGCTGGAAACCTTGAGCCGCCGAGCCGGAGCGCACCCATTCGGTCAGCGTCAGCTCGATAGGGTTTTCCATCGTCAGCGGGACGACCGGCAGTGAACCGAGGCTTTTACGCAGCAGAGCCAGCGTGTCTTCGGCTTTTTTCGCGCTAGCGCAATCCACCATAATCAGATCGTTTACGGTATCGATCCACATCATGGTTTGGCTGAAACGGCTGAACGCGCGCGGCAGCAATGAGTGCAGCACTTCATCTTTCAGCGAATCTTTTTCTGTTTTCTTCAGCTTGCGACCTTGATCGGCTTCGAGCTTCTGGATTTTCGCTTCCAGCGCTTGTTTAATCACCGGAGAAGGCAGGATCTTCTCTTCTTTACGCGCGCAGATAATGATCTGGCCATTCGCTGTGTGCGTCAGTGCATCGCTGTGTGAACCCATCGGCGGAACCCAGCCGGTTTTTGCCATATCCTGGCTGCCGCATGGGGTGAAGGTCATCTCAGCGAGTTGTTTTTCCATCTCTTCCGCACGTAAAGAAACGTCGCGGCTAAGACGATAAACCATTAAATTTTTGAACCACAGCATGATAATTTCCACGGTGTTGACGTTAAATCAGCGGGCATGATAACGAATTGTCCCGGCCCTTGCATTGTTTTAAACAGGAGTCATGAATGCGAATTGGTATCGATCTTGGGGGTACAAAAACGGAGGTCATTGCGCTCAGTGACCAGGGAGAGCAACTGTATCGCCACCGTTTACCGACGCCACGCGAGTATCAGCAAACGATTGATAATATTGCGCATCTCGTTGCTTTAGCTGAAGAAGCGACAGGGCAAATCGGGACGGTTGGGGTCGGTATTCCTGGCTCGATTTCACCGTATACCGGGGTGGTCAAAAACGCCAATTCCACCTGGCTTAACGGCCAGCCGTTCGATAAAGATTTAAGCGTGCGGCTGAATCGCGAAGTGCGATTAGCGAACGATGCCAACTGCCTGGCGGTATCAGAAGCGGTGGACGGCGCTGCCGCTGGTGCTCAAACCGTGTTTGCGGTGATTATCGGCACGGGATGCGGCGCGGGCGTGGCTATCAATGGCCGCTCGCATATTGGCGGTAACGGTACGGCGGGCGAGTGGGGGCATAACCCGTTGCCGTGGATGGATGA
>JBOFJM010000104.1:0-9361 GCA_051656825.1 Kluyvera sp. | reverse complement strand
AAACTGCCCCTTTTATGTTCGACAGTTTTTAAAGGTTCCTTAGCGGACGCAGATGACACGACAGTCCGCAACAGGTGAACCCCGGCACGCACAGCGGTGTGCGTGGTAGTATCCACGGCGAAGTAAGCATATAAATGCTTAAGGGATCACGATGCAGAACAGCGCTTTGAAAGCCTGGTTGGACTCTTCTTACCTCTCTGGCTCGAACCAGAGCTGGATAGAACAGCTCTATGAAGACTTCTTAACCGATCCTGACTCGGTAGACGCTAACTGGCGTTCGACGTTCCAGCAGTTACCTGGCACCGGAGTCAAACCAGATCAACTCCATTCAACAACGCGTGATTATTTCCGTCGTCTGGCGAAAGATGCCTCACGTTATTCCTCTTCGATTTCCGACCCTGACACGAATGCGAAGCAGGTTAAAGTCCTGCAGCTTATCAACGCTTATCGCTTCCGTGGTCACCAGCATGCGAATCTTGATCCGCTGGGACTGTGGCAGCAGGATAAAGTGGCTGATTTAGATCCCGCTTTCCACGATCTGACTGAGGCCGACTTCCAGGAGAGCTTTAACGTCGGTTCTTTCGCCATCGGCAAAGACACGATGAAGCTCGGGGATCTGATTGACGCGCTCAAACAGACCTACTGCGGCTCGATTGGTGCAGAGTACATGCACATTACCAGCACCGAAGAAAAACGTTGGATTCAGCAGCGTTTTGAAGCCGGTCACGCCACCTTTAGCGCCGAAGAGAAAAAACGCTTCCTGAACGAACTGACGGCGGCGGAAGGTCTGGAACGTTATCTGGGGGCGAAATTCCCGGGCGCAAAACGCTTCTCGCTGGAAGGCGGCGATGCGCTGGTGCCAATGCTCAAAGAGATGATCCGCCATGCGGGCAAGAGCGGCACGCGTGAAGTGGTGCTGGGTATGGCGCACCGTGGCCGTCTGAACGTGCTGATTAACGTCCTGGGTAAACAATCTCAGGAACTGTTTGACGAGTTCTCCGGCAAACATAAAGAACACCTCGGTACGGGGGATGTGAAGTACCACATGGGCTTCTCCTCCGACATCGAAACCGAAGGTGGCCTGGTGCACCTGGCACTGGCGTTCAACCCGTCGCACCTCGAAATCGTTAGCCCAGTGGTTATGGGTTCCGTTCGTGCGCGCCTTGACCGTCTGGACGAGCCAAGCAGCAATAAAGTTCTGCCAATCACCATTCACGGCGACGCCGCAGTGACCGGGCAGGGCGTGGTTCAGGAAACCCTGAACATGTCCAAAGCGCGGGGTTACGAAGTGGGCGGTACGGTGCGTATCGTTATCAATAACCAGGTAGGCTTCACGACCTCTAACCCGCTGGATGCGCGTTCTACGCCGTACTGTACTGATATCGGTAAAATGGTGCAGGCGCCGATTTTCCACGTTAATGCGGATGACCCGGAAGCGGTGGCTTTCGTTACCCGTCTGGCGCTGGACTTCCGTAATACCTTTAAACGCGATGTCTTCATCGACCTGTTTTGCTACCGCCGTCACGGCCATAACGAAGCCGACGAGCCGAGCGCAACCCAGCCGCTGATGTACCAGAAAATCAAAAAACACCCAACGCCGCGCAAAATCTACGCTGACAAGTTAGAAGCAGAGAAAGTTGCCACGCTGGAAGATGCCACCGAGATGGTTAACCTGTATCGCGACGCGCTGGACGCGGGCGAATGCGTGGTGAAAGAGTGGCGTCCAATGAACATGCACTCCTTTACCTGGTCGCCGTACCTCAACCATGAGTGGGACGAAAGTTACCCGAACAAGGTTGACATGAAGCGCTTGCAGGAGTTGGCTAACCGTATCAGTACCGTACCGGATGCCGTTGAAATGCAGTCTCGCGTAGCGAAAATCTACGGCGACCGTCAGTTAATGGCGGCGGGTGAGAAGCTGTTCGACTGGGGCGGTGCGGAAAACCTGGCGTACGCGACGCTGGTTGACGAAGGTATTCCGGTGCGCTTGTCCGGTGAAGATGCCGGTCGCGGTACTTTCTTCCACCGTCACGCAGTAATTCATAACCAATCCAATGGTTCTACCTACACCCCGTTACAGCACGTGCATAACGGCCAGGGCGTGTTCAAAGTGTGGGACTCCGTACTGTCTGAAGAAGCGGTTCTGGCCTTTGAATACGGCTATGCAACGGCTGAACCGCGCACGCTGACCATTTGGGAAGCGCAGTTCGGCGACTTCGCCAACGGTGCGCAGGTGGTTATCGACCAGTTCATCTCCTCGGGTGAGCAAAAATGGGGCCGTATGTGTGGCCTGGTGATGCTGCTGCCGCACGGCTACGAAGGGCAAGGGCCGGAGCACTCCTCCGCGCGCCTGGAACGTTATCTGCAACTTTGCGCTCAGCAAAACATGCAGGTTTGTGTTCCGTCTACCCCGGCACAGGTTTATCACATGCTGCGTCGTCAGGCGCTGCGCGGGATGCGCCGTCCGCTGGTGGTGATGTCACCGAAATCGCTGCTGCGTCATCCGCTGGCGGTTTCTAGCATGGATGAACTGGCAAACGGCACGTTTATGCCAGCGATTGGCGAGATTGACGAGCTGGATCCGAAAGCGGTGAAACGCGTCGTACTGTGCTCCGGCAAGGTGTACTACGACCTGCTGGAACAGCGTCGCAAAAACGACCAAAAAGATGTCGCCATCGTGCGTATCGAGCAGCTGTATCCGTTCCCACACCAGGCGGTACAGGAAGCATTGAAACCATTTGCTCACGTGCATGATTTTGTCTGGTGCCAGGAAGAGCCTCTGAACCAGGGGGCCTGGTACTGTAGCCAGCATCACTTGCGTGAAGTAGTTCCATTTGGGGCCGCTCTGCGTTACGCAGGTCGCCCAGCCTCCGCCTCACCGGCGGTAGGGTATATGTCCGTTCACCAGAAACAGCAACAAGATCTGGTCAATGACGCGCTGAACGTCGATTAATTAAAGGATACACAATGAGTAGCGTAGATATTCTGGTTCCCGACCTGCCTGAATCCGTAGCTGATGCGACCGTGGCAACCTGGCATAAAAAACCGGGCGATGCGGTAGTTCGTGATGAAGTGCTGGTAGAAATCGAAACTGACAAAGTGGTACTGGAAGTACCGGCGTCGGCTGATGGCATTCTGGATGCCGTTCTGGAAGATGAAGGCACGACCGTGACTTCTCGCCAGATTCTGGGCCGCCTGCGTGAAGGCAACAGCGCGGGTAAAGAAACCAGCGCGAAAGCTGAAAACAAAGAAGCTACCCCAGCGCAGCGCCAGCAGGCCTCTTTGGAAGAACAGTCCAACGATGCGCTCAGCCCGGCGATTCGTCGCCTGCTGAGTGAACACAACCTTGAAGCCAGCGCGATTAAAGGCACTGGCGTCGGTGGCCGTATCACTCGTGAAGATGTTGAAAAACATCTGGCGAAAGCTCCAGCGAAAGCAGAAGCCAAAGCACCTGCGGCTGCCGCTGCTGCACCGATTGCCCCGCTGGCCGGTCGTAGCGAAAAACGCGTACCGATGACGCGTCTGCGTAAACGTGTTGCTGAACGTCTGCTGGAAGCGAAAAACTCGACCGCGATGCTGACGACCTTCAACGAAGTCAACATGAAGCCGATTATGGACCTGCGTAAGCAGTACGGTGAAGCGTTCGAAAAACGCCACGGTATCCGTCTGGGCTTTATGTCTTTCTACGTGAAAGCCGTGGTTGAAGCGCTGAAGCGCTACCCGGAAGTGAACGCATCTATCGATGGCGATGATGTGGTTTACCACAACTATTTCGATGTCAGCATGGCGGTTTCGACCCCACGTGGCCTGGTAACCCCAGTTCTGCGTGACGTAGACGCGCTGGGCATGGCAGACATTGAAAAGAACATCAAAGAGCTGGCAGTGAAAGGCCGTGACGGCAAACTGACAGTAGAAGACTTAACCGGCGGTAACTTCACCATTACCAACGGCGGCGTTTTCGGTTCCCTGATGTCTACCCCGATTATCAACCCGCCTCAGAGCGCGATTCTGGGTATGCATGCCATTAAAGACCGTCCAATGGCGGTAAATGGCAAAGTTGAAATTCTGCCGATGATGTACCTGGCGTTGTCCTACGACCACCGTCTGATTGATGGACGCGAGTCTGTAGGCTTCCTGGTGGCAATTAAAGAGTTGTTGGAAGATCCAACCCGTCTGCTGTTAGACGTGTAGTCGTGATATTGGCGGCCTCTCCCCGAGCGGGGAGAGGGTTCGCTCTGTGCTATGCAGAACTAAAAGATCCAGACCACAACTCAATAACATTTTATAGGATGGATAGAACACATGAACTTACATGAATATCAGGCAAAACAACTCTTTGCCCGCTATGGCTTACCGGCTCCGGTGGGTTATGCCTGTACTACTCCGCGTGAAGCAGAAGAAGCCGCTTCAAAAATCGGCGCTGGCCCGTGGGTAGTGAAATGTCAGGTTCACGCTGGTGGCCGCGGTAAAGCGGGCGGTGTGAAAGTCGTTAACACCAAAGAAGAGATTCGTGCTTTTGCTGAAAACTGGCTGGGCAAACGTCTGGTGACTTACCAAACGGATGCGCACGGTCAGCCGGTAAACCAGATTCTGGTTGAATCTGCTACCGACATCGGTAAAGAGCTGTACCTGGGCGCGGTTGTAGACCGTAGCTCTCGTCGCGTTGTATTCATGGCGTCTACCGAAGGCGGCGTGGAAATTGAAAAAGTGGCGGAAGAAACCCCGCACCTGATCCACAAAGTGGCGCTCGATCCGCTGGCAGGCCCAATGCCTTACCAGGGTCGTGAGCTGGCGTTTAAACTGGGTCTGGAAGGTAAACAGGTTCAGCAGTTCACCAAAATCTTTATGGGTCTGGCGACTATTTTCCTTGAGCGCGACCTGGCGCTGATCGAAATCAACCCGCTGGTTATCACCAAGCAGGGCGATCTGATTTGCCTCGACGGTAAACTGGGCGCTGACGGCAACGCCCTGTTCCGCCAGCCGGATCTGCGTGAAATGCGTGACCAGTCTCAGGAAGATCCACGTGAAGCGCAGGCGGCACAGTGGGAACTGAACTACGTTGCGCTGGACGGTAACATCGGTTGTATGGTTAACGGTGCGGGCCTGGCAATGGGCACGATGGACATCGTTAAACTGCACGGCGGCGAACCGGCTAACTTCCTTGACGTGGGCGGCGGCGCAACCAAAGAGCGCGTGACCGAAGCGTTCAAAATCATCCTCTCTGATGACAATGTTAAAGCCGTTCTGGTTAACATTTTCGGCGGTATCGTGCGTTGCGACCTGATTGCCGACGGTATCATCGGCGCAGTAGCCGAAGTGGGCGTTAACGTTCCCGTTGTCGTACGTCTGGAAGGTAACAACGCCGAACTCGGCGCGAAAAAACTGGCTGACAGCGGCCTGAATATTATTGCAGCGAAAAGTCTGACGGACGCAGCACAGCAGGTTGTTGCCGCAGTGGAGGGGAAATAATGTCCATTTTAATCGATAAAAATACCAAGGTTATCTGCCAGGGCTTTACCGGTAGCCAGGGTTCTTTCCACTCCGAACAAGCGATTGCCTACGGCACGCAGATGGTTGGCGGCGTAACGCCAGGTAAAGGCGGTACTGAGCATCTGGGTCTGCCAGTGTTTAACACCGTGCGTGAAGCCGTAGAAGCAACGGGCGCAACCGCCTCTGTTATCTACGTACCTGCACCGTTCTGCAAAGACTCCATTCTGGAAGCCATCGATGCAGGCATTAAACTTATCATCACCATCACCGAAGGTATCCCAACGCTGGATATGCTGACCGTGAAAGTGAAACTGGATGAAGCCGGTGTGCGCATGATTGGCCCGAACTGCCCAGGGGTTATCACCCCAGGCGAATGCAAAATCGGCATCATGCCTGGCCATATTCACAAACCAGGTAAAGTAGGTATCGTTTCCCGTTCCGGTACGCTGACCTATGAAGCGGTTAAACAGACCACCGATTACGGTTTCGGCCAGTCCACCTGTGTGGGCATCGGCGGTGATCCGATCCCTGGCTCTAACTTTATCGATATCCTGAAACTGTTCCAGGAAGATCCGCAAACTGAAGCGATCGTGATGATCGGTGAGATCGGCGGTAGCGCGGAAGAAGAAGCGGCGGCGTACATTAAAGATCATGTCACCAAGCCGGTTGTGGGTTACATCGCCGGTGTGACTGCGCCGAAAGGTAAACGTATGGGTCACGCGGGCGCAATCATCGCGGGCGGGAAAGGGACTGCGGATGAGAAATTCGCGGCGCTGGAAGCTGCTGGCGTGAAAACCGTGCGCAGCCTAGCCGATATCGGCGAAGCACTGAAATCCGTTATTAAGTAATCCTCTCTGCTCCCTCATCGAATTCCCGTTGCATACAGGGAAAGAGGGAGCCTTATATGTCTAGTTTCGACATGGTTGGCCATCTGATGATGGCCTTTTTTAATGGCGACGTCTGGCAACCAGCGTAAATTTGTAGTCGTCGCTTTTAAAGGTGTTGCGGCTGTATTCAAAAATACGACCATCCTGAAGAAAACCGCGCGAGACTTTTTCCAGCACCGGCTTACCGGGCGCGATCCCCAGCATGGCGACCGTTTCTTCATTGGGGATCACCGGGATAATTTCCTGCTCGCTGCGCTCAATCACCATCTTTTTCGTCTGTTCAATATAGTGATATTTGGAGTTCTCCATCACCTCCCAGGTGAGATCGGCAAACAGCGCCAGCGGCATCCAGGTTTCTTCCAGAGTGACGGCCTTTTGCTTAATAAATCGCACGCGTTTGATATGCCAGACTTTATCCGTAGCCGCGACCTGTAGCTGTTCAGCCAACGATTCTCCGGCGGCAATGACCTCAAAAACTTTCACTTCGCTGTGCGTTTCGACATGACGGTCGGCGAGCTTTTCATAAAAGCTGGTGAGCTGATAGATATCGTAGTTAACCCGCTCCTCTTTTACATACCAACCGCTGCCCTGAATACTCTCGATGATGCCTTGTTCCGTCAGTTGCTTAAGCGCCTGTCTGATGGTCACACGGCTTACCTCGAAACGGGCCTGTAGTGTTGATTCGGTGGGGAGAGCATCACCCGGTTTTAATTCACCTTTCGCTATCTGTGCACGCAGTATGTCAGCTATATGGCGGTACATCGGTTTTTTGCTCATCTTTTTTCGCTTTTGTCGGCAATAAAGTCAGACGGTTAGGACGAATTATGCCGACATTTGTACAATAGTAAATAATACAAATTAAATACAAATATTTTCTCGTTAGTGAAAGTGATCACATAAAGGTATTGTTTTGTCTGCGACAATCGCTGCACACAATAATGACAATCCTCTGAGTATCATGATGAACCTAACGACCTTGTCCCACCCTCGTGCGGTCTGTGTACATGCACGATTTACCGATCGTGACGATGCCATTCGCCAGTTAGCGCAGCGGCTCGTTGAATTGGGCAAAATCACCGATGCGGATGCTTATCTGACGGAAGTTTTTCACCGCGAATCTCAAGGGCCAACGGCGCTTGGTGAGGGGCTGGCAGTGCCGCACGGCAAATCGTCGGCGGTTAAAGAGGCGGCTTTTGCAGTGGCAACGCTGAGTGAACCGCTGAGCTGGGAAGGGGTTGATGGCCCGGAGTCCGTTGAGTTGATCTTTTTGCTGGCGATCCCACCAAGTGAAGCCGGTTCGACTCATATTCAAATTCTGACCGAACTGACGACGTGTCTGGCTGATGATTCACTGCGCGCTCGTGTCATGGCGGCGACCAGCGCCGACGACGTGTTAGCGGCGTTAGACGTGCAGGCGCAACAGCCTACGTCCGCTGTAGCGGCAGATGCTCCTACGATTGTTTGCGTTACCGCCTGTCCGGCGGGCATTGCACATACCTATATGGCGGCTGAATATCTGGAGAAAGCCGGTCGGCAAATGGGCGTCAACGTGGTGGTTGAAAAGCAGGGGGCCAACGGCATTGAAGGGCGCTTAACGGCTCAACAGCTTAACGATGCGCGCGCCTGTATTTTTGCCGCCGAGGTGGCGATTAAAGAAAGTGAACGTTTCAACGGCATCCCGGCGATTTCCGTTCCGGTAGCCGAACCGCTGCGCCACGCAAAAGCGCTGATTGAACAAGCGTTAGCGCTGGAGCCGCTACAAGGCCAGCGCGTTTCTCAGCCACAGGCAGAGGTGAAAAAAGGGCTGAAAACTGACCTGAAACAAGCGCTGCTGAGCGGCATTTCGTTTGCCGTGCCGTTAATCGTCGCCGGAGGGACGGTGCTGGCGGTGGCGGTATTAATTGCGCAGATTTTCGGCCTGCAAGATGTGTATAGCTTAGAAAAATCCTGGCTGTGGATGTATCGCCAATTGGGCGGTGGGATGCTGGGCACGCTGATGGTTCCGGTACTGTCGGCCTATACCGCCTATTCACTGGCGGATAAACCGGCGCTGGCTCCGGGCTTTGCGGCAGGTTTGGCGGCGAACTTAATCGGTTCGGGTTTTCTTGGCGGTGTCGCCGGTGGCCTGATTGCCGGTTATCTCATGCGTTGGGTGAAACAGCACCTGCGTTTAAGCAGCAAATTCAATGGCTTTTTAACGTTCTATCTTTATCCGGTTATTGGCACGCTGGTGGCGGGTAGCCTGATGCTGTTCGTCATTGGTGAACCTGTCGCCTGGATTAACAACTCGCTGACCGCCTGGCTGAATGGCCTTTCGGGAACCAATGCGCTGTTGCTTGGCATGATTCTCGGCTTTATGTGTTCGTTCGATTTAGGCGGGCCGGTGAACAAAGCCGCCTATGCCTTCTGTCTGGGCGCGATGGCGAACGGGGTGTATGGGCCTTATGCCATTTTCGCCTCGGTCAAAATGGTTTCCGCTTTTACCGTCACCGCCTCGACCATGATTGCGCCGCAGTTGTTTAAACAGTTTGAAATTGAAACCGGCAAATCGACCTGGCTATTGGGGCTGGCGGGCATTACCGAAGGGGCGATTCCGCTGGCGATTGAAGATCCGCTGCGGGTTATTGGTTCGTTTGTTCTCGGTTCGATGGTGACTGGTGCCATCGTCGGCGCGATGGGCATTGGTCTGGCGACGCCAGGGGCGGGGATTTTCTCGATCTTTTTACTTCAGCACGCCGGAATCAGCGCATTTGTCGCCGCGGCGGGCTGGTTTGGCGCCGCGTTAGTGGGCGCGATGATCTCCACGGCGGTTCTGCTGGTCTGGCGTCGCCAGGCGGTTAAGCAGGGAAAATATGTCACCGATAGCGTGATGCCGTAAGCATTTACTTCACAGGAAACGAAGATGAAAACAGTATCTCGCGTTCACATTACGCCACATATGCACTGGGACCGTGAGTGGTATTTCACCACCGAAGAGTCACGTA
>JBOFJM010000103.1:0-1663 GCA_051656825.1 Kluyvera sp. | reverse complement strand
TATCCGGAACCCGGAGATGAAGTGGTAGTCGGATTTTTTGATGGTGATCCTGCAGCCCCCGTGATACTCGGTTCACTGTTTAGTCCAGTAAATAAAGCACCAACTCAGCCTGATGACCAAAATAACGAAAAAACGATTGCCTTTAATACTTCCCAGGGGCTGTGTCAGCTTGAGTTCAATAAGGCATCTTCAGCAATTTCGCTTCGGACCAAAGAAAGTAGCCTTCAACTGGAGAAGGGAATTTCTTTAAATAGTGATACCAGCATCGATACGGTAGCAAAGAAAACAACAATTGAGGGCCAGGATATAAATATCTCCGGTAAGAAAACGGTCGCTATTAAAAGCGTAAAAATTAATTTATCACATTAATCGTAAGAATTAATTTGAGGCTATTATGCAGGATACTATTTTAACAGAAATCTATGGCCGCGGCTGGGCATTTCCTCCTGAGTTTAATCTTGACAACGGTGTTACTATGGCTGAAGGAGGAGAGGATGTTCATCAGAGTTTGAGGATCTTATTCAGCACTGAGCCGGGAGAACGAATTATGAGATTTAACTACGGCTGTGCACTTTATGATGTGATGTTTGAAACCATTTCCAGTGAATTGATGATGAAAATTAAAAATCGAATTCGCGAAAATATATTGAGGTTTGAACCGAGAGCCTGCGTTAATTATATTTCAGTTGAGGTGACTGACCGCCGTTCAGGTGTGATTTCCGTATGTGTCGATTATTATTTGCGTGGCAGTCAGGTACAGGGCAGACTGACCGGCATGTTAAATTTACAGAGCGGACAGGGAGGGATTGTTCTTTGAATTCAACCGTTGTTTGTGATGGGGATTCAGTCATTTTCTTACCAACGTTCGGCCCGCGACAGGTATTTCCTGAAGGGCCTGTGTATATCACTGGTAGCGGCAGTGCCATGATATCGCAGCGAAAGATTGCCGTTGTCGGTGATGAGAAAAAAATCAGATGCCCTGCACAATATATATTGCCAGGCTATCGACCTGGTCGGGGGGGTATTTCTATTGTTCAACTGGACAGTAGTCAGATTGCACCGCTTGTGTCGGCACATAAGCTAATCATAAAGGTTGGCCACTGTTTTTATGCTCAGTTTCAACCAACCGAACCGGCCATTATGATTGCTATGCCAAATACACCCGATAACCTTACTCCTGGTTTTGGGCGTGGATATTTTTTAGCAATGCAAAAAATCGTTTCTGCTGGGTAATAAAAGGCGAACATAACTACTTTGATTTCTTTAATAAAGTCGGGAACCACACAGGAATGTCAGTGGTGACAGGATAACATCCGTACGGGGAAACAGAATGACTGAAATAAACTCTTTAGCAGAGTTATCAGGCGATACGAGTGAATTGCCGTTTTTTTTACTGGATAATCGTACTGCTGAGAATATTCTGCAAAATATTTATGAATATACTGCGCTTATCCCGTTTGATTCGCAGGGGCACACATGGGCCGATTTTTTCTTTATGGCTGATCGTTCCCCTCAAGTATTAGCGGATTTATTGGAGCAGGACGGGGAGAATGACGTTGAATTGCTTTCGCAGCAGGCTTTTTTACTGGCATTTTTGCAACTGCTGAAAACGCCCCGTATGTTATTGAACAGCTTCCCTGCTCAGCATCGCAATTTATATTAT
>JBOFJM010000102.1:0-7248 GCA_051656825.1 Kluyvera sp. | reverse complement strand
CCTCGCAAAGAGGGGCCGTTTTCTCAGCCGGGGGCGCTGCGCTTGCCCGGCCGACACGGTATCCGTTCCGTGAACCTGATAAACAAAGTGTCATCAGGCCATTCGCTCATAACCTTAACCGAGCTGGTTACGCGCATTGCGGAAAATACGCATCCACGGGCTGTCCTCGCCCCAGTTTTCTGGGTGCCAAGAGTTTGCCACCGTGCGGAACACACGTTCTGGGTGCGGCATCATAATGGTTACGCGCCCGCTTTCGTTGGTTACTGCGGTAATCCCGTTTGCTGAGCCGTTCGGGTTCGCAGGGTACGCTTGCGTTACATTGCCGAGGTTATCCACAAAACGCAGCGCCACCAGGCCTTTGCTCTCAAGCTGCGCCAGATGCGCGGCATCGCGAACTTCAACCTGCCCTTCACCGTGCGACACCGCGATAGGCATCCGCGAGCCTTCCATGCCTTGCAGCAGCAACGATGGGCTGCTGGCGACTTCCACCAGGCTGAAGCGCGCTTCAAAGCGGTCGGAATGGTTACGCACAAAGCGCGGCCACAGGTCGCTGCCAGGGATCAGTTCACGCAGGTTAGACATCATCTGGCAGCCGTTACACACGCCCAACGCCAGCGTTTGCGGACGATGGAAGAAGGTTGCAAACTCGTCACGCACACGGTTGTTGAACAGAATCGATTTCGCCCAGCCTTCGCCCGCGCCCAGCACGTCGCCGTAGGAGAAGCCACCGCAGGCCACCAGCGCATCGAACGCGCCCAGACCGGTGCGGCCAGCCAGCAAATCACTCATGTGAACGTCGATAGCATCAAAGCCCGCGCGGTGGAAAGCCGCCGCCATTTCAACGTGGGAGTTCACACCCTGCTCACGCAGCACGGCAACTTTCGGGCGCGCGCCGGTGGCAATGTATGGCGCAGCGACGTCAGCGTTAATATCAAAGGTCAGCTTCACGTTAAGGCCAGGATCGGCATCGTTGGCTTTTGCCTGATGTTCCTGATCGGCACATTCAGGGTTGTCGCGCAGGCGCTGCATCTGCCAGGTGGTTTCTGCCCACCACATCCGAAGCGTGGTGCGGCTTTCGCTGAACACCGGTTGTCCGTTGGCGGTCAAGGTGAAACGGTCGCCGACAACAGCCTTGCCGAGATAATGCACACAGTCGGCGAGGCCGTTAGCCACCAGAATCGCCTCAACGGCGTCGCGGTCAGCGGCACGAACCTGAATCACTGCGCCCAATTCTTCGTTAAACAGCGCCGCCAGACGGTCATCACCCAGCGCCGCAACATCAGCTTCAACGCCGCAGTGACCCGCAAAGGCCATCTCCGCCAGCGTCACCAGCAGGCCGCCGTCAGAGCGGTCGTGGTAGGCCAGCAGTTTACGCTGCGCAACCAGCGCCTGGATGGCGTCATAGAAGCCCTTAAGCTGCGCGACGTCGCGCACGTCAGCCGGTTTGTCGCCCAGTTGGCGGTAAACCTGCGCCAGCGCAGTCGCGCCCAGCGCGTTGTGGCCTTTACCAAGGTCAATCAGCAGCAGGGCGTTGTCGTCGGTGGAAAGCTGTGGCGTGATGGTCTGGCGCACGTCTTCTACGCGCGCAAAAGCGGAAATCACCAGCGACAGCGGCGAGGTCATTTCGCGCTGTTCGTTGCCTTCCTGCCAGCGGGTTTTCATCGACATCGAATCTTTACCTACCGGAATGGTTAGGCCCAGTTGTGGGCACAACTCTTCACCGATAGCTTTGACCGCTTCATACAGACCGGCGTCTTCGCCCGGATGACCGGCCGCCGACATCCAGTTAGCCGACAGTTTAATCTGTTTAATGTCGCCAATTTGGGTAGCAGCAATATTGGTCAGCGCTTCGCCTACCGCCAAACGGGCAGAGGCGGCGAAGTCCAGCAATGCCACCGGCGCACGTTCGCCAATCGCCATCGCTTCGCCGTAGTAGCTGTCGAGGCTCGCGGTGGTCACCGCGCAGTTCGCCACCGGAATCTGCCACGGGCCAACCATCTGATCACGCGCCACCATACCGGTGACGGTACGGTCGCCAATGGTGATGAGGAAGGTTTTCTCTGCCACCGTTGGCAGGTGCAGCACGCGGTTTACTGCATCCGCCAGCGAGATATTCTCACGGGCTAGCGCATCGCCTTTCGCTTTCAGCGTCTGCACGTTGCGAGTCATTTTCGGCGTTTTGCCCAGCAACACGTCCAGCGGCATATCGATTGGTTGGTTATCGAAATGGCGGTCATTAAGCGTCAGATGTTGTTCTTCGGTCGCTTCACCGATAACTGCGTATGGCGCGCGTTCACGCTGACACAGCTCGTCAAACAGCGGCAGTTGGTCAGCCGCCACCGCCAGCACGTAACGTTCCTGCGATTCGTTGCACCAGATTTCCAGCGGGCTCATGCCAGGCTCATCGCTGAGAATATCGCGCAGCTCAAATTTACCGCCACGCCCACCATCGCTCACCAACTCAGGCATGGCGTTAGAAAGGCCGCCCGCACCAACGTCGTGGATAAACAGAATCGGGTTCGCATCGCCCAGCTGCCAGCAACGGTCGATAACTTCCTGGCAGCGGCGTTCCATTTCTGGGTTGTCGCGCTGTACGGAGGCAAAGTCGAGGTCGGCATCAGACTGGCCGGAAGCCATCGAAGAGGCCGCGCCGCCGCCGAGGCCGATATTCATCGCCGGGCCGCCGAGGACGATCAGTTTCGCGCCGACGGTGATCTCGCCTTTTTGCACGTGATCGGCGCGGATGTTGCCGATCCCACCGGCCAACATGACCGGTTTGTGGTAGCCGCGCAGTTCTTCGCCCTTGTGGCTTTTCACTTTTTCTTCATAAGTACGGAAGTAGCCGGTCAGTGCCGGACGCCCAAACTCGTTGTTAAACGCCGCGCCGCCCAGCGGGCCGTCGGTCATAATATCCAGCGCCGTGACGATACGATCTGGTTTGCCGAAATCTTCTTCCCACGGCTGTTCAAAGCCCGGAATACGCAGGTTCGACACGGAAAAGCCCACCAGCCCTGCTTTTGGTTTCGCCCCGCGACCGGTTGCGCCTTCATCACGGATTTCACCGCCGGAGCCGGTTGCCGCACCAGGCCACGGGGAGATAGCCGTTGGGTGGTTGTGGGTTTCCACTTTCATCAGGATGTGCGCCGGTTCCTGGTGGAACTCGTAGCGCCCGGTTTCGTGATCAGCGAAGTAACGACCCACTTCAGAGCCTTCCATCACGGCGGCGTTATCTTTATACGCAGACAGCACGTGATCCGGCGTGGTTTCGAAGGTGTTTTTAATCATCTTGAACAGCGACTTCGGCTGCTGTTCACCGTCGATAATCCAGTCGGCGTTGAAAATTTTGTGGCGGCAGTGCTCAGAGTTAGCCTGCGCGAACATGTACAGCTCGATATCGTTCGGGTTACGTCCCAGTTTATTGAACGCATCCTGCAAATAGTCGATTTCGTCATCAGCCAACGCCAGGCCAAGACGCAGGTTGGCGTCAATCAGCGCCTGACGGCCCTGCCCCAGCAGGTCAACGCTGGAAACCGGAGCCGGTTGGTGATGCGCGAATAATTTTTCCGCATCCTGCAATGAGGCAAATACGCTCTCCATCATGCGGTCATGCAGTTCAGCCGCCACCGCCGCAGTTTGCTCGTGGGTCAGACTGGTAGCATCAATATAGTACGCCACGCCGCGCTCAAGACGCAGAACCTGCGGTAAGCCGCAGTTGTGGGCGATATCGGTAGCTTTGGAAGACCAGGGGGAGATAGTGCCAGGACGGGGAGTGACGAGTAGCAGTTTGCCGGTAGGCGTATGGCTGTTCAAGCTTGGGCCATACTGCAACAGTCGCTCAAGTCTCGCCCGCTGTTCTTCATTCAGCGGCGCGTCCAGGTCGGCAAAATGGACATACTCGGCGTAAATATTGCTTACCGGGAGGTTGGCTGCCTGAAAACGCGTCAGCAGTTTGTTAATGCGAAATGCAGACAGTGCAGGCGAACCACGCAGAATTTCCATCATAAGTCTCTCGTCTTCTCAGCTTTCAATGTGCGCAATGGGGGAGAACGGCGGCTATTATAGAGAATCCTGCGCCCCGACGAAACCGTTTGCGTCGAAATAAAATCATGTCCGCGCTTTACCAATAGATGTGACGCACCTCTCGAATCAGTTGCCAACTGGCGCAATGTTAAGCAAAATGCCGCTGATTCAGTACCAATCCTTAATATTATTAAGGGCACCATTTGGTGTCGCAGCGAATTAACCATTTGAAAAAATTAAAGATTAATTATCTGCTGATCGGCATTGTCACGCTGTTGCTGGCCGCAGCGCTTTGGCCGTCCATTCCCTGGTTTGGCAAACCAGACAACCGTATCGCCGCGATTCAAGAGCGGGGGGAGCTGCGCGTCAGTACCGTGCTCTCGCCGCTGACCTACGCCACCATTAATAATAAACAGTACGGCCTCGATTATGAGATGGCTCAGCAGTTCGCCGACTACCTCGGCGTGAAGCTGAAAATCACCGTGCGACAAAATATTAGCCAGTTATTCGATGACCTCGACCACGGCGACGCCGACCTGCTCGCCGCCGGGCTGGTTTACAACAGCGAACGGGTGAAAAACTATCAGGCTGGGCCAACCTATTATTCCGTCTCCCAGCAGTTGGTCTATCGCGTCGGCAGTCTGCGCCCGCGTAGCCTCAGCAACGTTAGCGCCGAGCAACTGACCATCGCCCCCGGCCAGGTGGTTATCAATGACCTGCAAACCTTAAAAGAAAAGAAGTTTCCTGACCTCACCTGGACCGTGGATGAAAAGCGCGGTTCGGTTGATTTGATGCAAGCGGTTATCGATGGCAAGCTCGATTACACCATCGCGGATTCCGTCGCGATTGGCCTGTTCCAGCGCGTTCACCCTGAGCTGGCGGTAGCGCTGGACGTTACCGACGAGCAGCCAGTCACCTGGTTTAGCCTTAAAGATAACGACAACACGCTTTCTGCCGCGATGCTCGACTTCTTTAACAACATCAATGATGACGGCACGCTCGCGCGTCTGGAGGAGAAATACCTCGGTCACGGCGATGATTTTGACTATGTCGATACCCGCACCTTCCTGCGCGCGGTAGATAACGTGCTGCCTGACTTGCAGCCGTTATTTAAAAAATACGCGAACGAAATTGACTGGCGCCTGCTGGCGGCCATCTCTTATCAGGAATCACACTGGGATCCGTTAGCTACATCACCAACCGGGGTTCGAGGTCTGATGATGTTGACCAAAAACACCGCCCAGAGTTTGGGGTTGAGCGATCGCACCGACCCCGAGCAAAGCATCAGCGGCGGGATGCGCTATATCCGCGATATGATGACGAAAGTGCCAGATAGCGTACCGCAGGACGAGCGGATTTGGTTTGCGCTGGCGGCCTACAATATGGGCTATGCCCATATGCTCGACGCGCGCGCGCTGACCGCAAAACAGAAAGGTAACCCAGATAGTTGGGCCGAAGTGAAACTGCGCCTGCCGCTGCTCAGCCAGAAACCGTGGTATAGCAAGCTGACATATGGCTACGCGCGCGGCCATGAGGCCTATGCTTACGTCGAGAATATCCGTAAGTATCAGATTAGCCTGGTGGGTTATCTACTGGAGAAAGAGAGAAAAGCGACGGAACAGAGGGCGATTGCCGAAGCCTATCCGGCAGTTTCGCCGGATGAACTTAATCAGAGCCATTACGGCCTGTTCTCATTCCTCCCCTCGCCTACGCAGGGGAACGCGCTTTCCTTCTTAATGGCGAAGCCGGAATAACTTATTGTGCGTCGGGCGGGGTCAGTTTTGCCGCCTGTCTCAGCGCTTTTTGCTGCTGGCGACGGTGGCGGAAAAAGTCGCTAAGCATCGATGAACACGCGTCCGCCAACACCCCTTCCGTTATTTCTACCCGATGGTTCATGCCGGGATGGTGCAGCACATCCATCAGCGAACCTGCCGCGCCGGTTTTAGCATCGCGCGCGCCAAACACCAGTTGACCAATACGGCTATGCACCATTGCTCCGGCACACATCACGCAGGGTTCCAGCGTGACGTACAGCGTGGTGTCAATCAGGCGGTAGTTTTGCAGCACCAGGCCGCCCTGACGCAGCGCCATAATCTCCGCATGTGCGGTTGGGTCATGGCGACCAATCGGCCGGTTCCAGCCTTCGCCAATCACTTGATTGTTATGCACCAGTACCGCCCCCACCGGCACTTCGCCCTCCTCCCAGGCACGTTGGGCAAGTTTCAGCGCATGGCGCATCCAGTATTCATGGTTCTGTTCAATGTCGGACAACGTGGGGACTCCAGATGATAAAACGCGGCGCATTATACACAAAAACAGACGCCGTGCCGCTGGCGCTATTCCAGTTGTTCCAGCTCGCCACGCGGCGTAACGCGCCAACGGTGCTCGCAGAAATAGAGTAGTGGGTTATCCTGTTTGCTGTCGCTGTAGCCGCTGTATAAACGCAGCGGCGCGCCAAGACGTTGTTCCAGTTGCACCACTTTTTCATGCCCCAGGCAACGCACCACCAACACTCGCCCGCCGAACGCACGCTGCATTTGGCTACCAATAAGGTTAATCCGCGAGATCCAGGGTGTGTCGGCATACACACGCGCCACCAGCGATTGCGGCGAGCCGGTAATCAACCAAACGTCGGCGTCATTCCCGTGAAGGTAGCTGTCTAAACGTTGTTGCACGACAGGGAAAGGGGTCACAGTCGCGCGAAATTTGGTAATAAAATTCGCCTCCAGCGCATTGAGCATTGACTCTTTTCGCCCGAAGGTACACGCCCACAACAGCACGCTCATTGGCCAACGCGCGGCGCGCCCTTTCACCAACATCGTCGCGCCGATGATCGGCAACAAAGGGAGTACCAACAGCGTGTTAAGCGGCAGGTGGCGAAGCAAATAACGCAAAAAAGCACCGAACAAATCCTGCTGATGCAACGTGCCATCGAGGTCAAAGAACACTACGCGGCGGGAATAACTTGTCAAATGAAACTCCTGTAATACCCTGTCATGTCAGCCCACAGACTAGCAGAATGCCCGCCGGCTTTCGCTGAACCGCGCTTAAACAGACTCTCGTCACCAAAAGTGTGGCGTTTTGCGGGCTATGGAATATTTAATTCGCTATATTCCGTTATACTAGAATACATAATTCTACCCCCAATTAATTCGAGTCATGAAGGCCGCTCACACCCAGGCAACTTGAAGTATGGCGGGTATATCAGGCGAGCAGAATGGTGTTCTG
>JBOFJM010000101.1:0-4342 GCA_051656825.1 Kluyvera sp. | reverse complement strand
CAACACCATCGACACCGTGCCGACGTGGTACAGCATCTGGACGCCGCTGAGCTTCTTCCTGACGCTGTTTATCGGTGGCCCGCTGCTGGGCTTCCTGCTGCTGCGCTGGGCCGAAGTGGAAGGCTGGGCGATGCGTCTGCTGCCGGTGGTGAGCCTGACTGCGCTGGTGGTGAGCGTGGTGGTATCGCTGATGCAGGGGGCAGAGCTGGCGACAATCCATAGCTCGATTCAGCAGGCGTCTGCGCTGGTGCCGGACTACGGCTCGCTGATGGCGTGGCGGGTGGTGGCGATTGCGCTGGCGCTGGTGTGCTGTGTGGCTCCACAGCTGAAAGGCTACCAGCCGACGCTGCCGCTCCTCAGCCTGGCATTTGTGCTGGTGCTGGCCGGTGAGCTGATTGGGCGCGGCGTGTTCTATGGTCAGCATATGACCGTCGGCATGGCGATTGCCAGCTAATCAAATTTTGAAGCCGGAATGATTTCCGGCTTTTTTGTCTCTAAATTAAAGCAAGCTCGGGGTGGAATAATGTCAGATGACCATATTGATAAATTCATTAAAATACCGGTAAGCCGAAGAAAGATTATTCAGGCAGGGGCCGCAACTGGGCTGGTTGCCGCAGCCGGTGGTATTTCATTACCTTTCAGTCGTAAAGTTTTTGCCGCCAGTGAAAAAGCCGCCAGGTTAGAAGAAAAAGCCGTGTGGAGTTCCTGCACCGTTAACTGTGGTAGCCGTTGTTTGCTGCGGCTTCACGTGAAAGATGATGAAGTATATTGGGTGGAATCAGATACCACGGGTGACGATATTTATGGCCAGCATCAGGTCAGAGCCTGTTTGCGTGGACGCTCTATTCGCCGCCGAATGAATCACCCGGATCGAATTAAATATCCGATGAAACGGGTAGGTAAACGTGGTGAAGGTAAATTTGAACGTATCAGCTGGGATGAAGCGCTGGATACCATTGCCAACAGCCTGAAAAAAACGCTCAACGATTATGGTAATGAAGCGGTGCACGTTTTATATGGCACTGGGGTTGATGGCGGCAATATTACTAACTCCAATGTGCCGTATCGCTTAATGAACTCCTGTGGGGGCTATTTAAGCCGCTACGGTAGCTACAGTACCGCGCAAATTAGTGCAGCGATGAGTTATTTATACGGCGGCAACGACGGCAATAGCCCGGATGATATTGCGAACAGTAAATTAGTGGTGATGTTCGGTAATAACCCGGCGGAAACGCGAATGAGCGGCGGCGGAGTAACTTACTACGTCGAACAGGCGCGTGAGCGTTCTAATGCGCGGATGATAATGATTGATCCACGCTATACCGACACGGGCGCAGGGCGTGAAGATGAGTGGCTGCCAATTCGCCCTGGTACGGACGGTGCGCTGGCTGCGGCAATTGCCTGGGTGCTGATTGCTGAAAATCTGGTGGATCAGCCGTTCCTCGATAAATACTGCGTTGGCTACGATGAGAAAACGTTGCCGGAAGGCGCATTACCGAATGCGCATTATAAAGCGTACATTCAGGGAAATGGGCCAGACGGTATCGCTAAAACGCCGCAATGGGCCTCGCGTATTACGGGTATTCCACAAGATAAAATCGTGCAACTGGCACGTGAAATCGGCACGGCTAAACCCGCCTATATTTGTCAGGGTTGGGGGCCACAGCGCCACGCCAACGGTGAGCAAGCCTCTCGCGCTATTGCCATGCTGTCTATTCTGACCGGCAACGTCGGTATTAATGGCGGCAACTCAGGGGCTCGTGAAGGGACGTTTGATTTGGGCGTAGAGTGGTTTTCAATGCTGGATAACCCAGTGAAAACACAGATCTCGGTCTTTACCTGGACTGATGCCATTGAACGTGGGGCTGAAATGACCGCGACCCGCGACGGTATCAGAGGTAAAGATAAGTTTGATGTGCCGATTAAATTTATGTGGTGCTACGCCAGTAATACCCTGATTAACCAGAATAGCCATATCGCCAGAACGCACGACATATTACAAGACGAGAGCAAGTGCGAAATGATTGTCGGGATGGATCACTTTGTCACCGCGTCGGCGAAATATTATGACATCCTGCTGCCTGACCTGATGCCTACCGAACAGGAAGACCTGATCTCGCATGAGTCGGCGGGTAATATGGGCTACGTTATTTTGGGGCAACCCGCTACCACGGCAAAATTTGAGCGTAAGCCTATTTACTGGATGCTCAGCGAAATAGCAAAACGCCTGGGTGATGATGTCTGGAATACCTTCACCGAGGGGCGTACGCAGCATGAATGGATAAAATATCTGTTTGAGAAAACCCGCGAACGCAATCCTGAAATGCCATCTTATGAAGAGATGAAAGAAACGGGGATTTATAAACGTAAATGCCCAGAAGAGCATTATGTGGCTTATCGATCTTTCCGTGAAGACCCACAGGCTAACCCATTAAAAACGCCATCCGGCAAAATCGAAATCTATTCACAACGATTAGCAGAAATCGCATCGACCTGGGAATTACCTAAAGGAGATGTGATTGATCCGCTGCCAATTTATGCTGCCGAAGTTGAAGGCTGGGACGATCCTCAACGGCAGAATTACCCGCTGCAATTAACCGGTTTCCATTATAAGGCGCGAACCCACTCCAGCTACGGCAATATTGATGTTTTGCAGCAAGCCTGTCAGCAGGAAGTATGGATTAACCCTATCGATGCGAAACCGCGCGGAATAGCCAATGGTGACAAGGTTAAAGTCTTTAATGATCGTGGACAGTTGTTTATTCAGGCCAAAGTGACGCCACGCATTATGCCAGGGGTAACGGCAATGGGTCAGGGGGCCTGGCTACAGGCCGATATGTTCGGCGATAAGATAGACCACGGTGGTTCCATCAATATTCTGACTTCATCACGCCCATCGCCGCTGGCGAAAGGTAACCCATCTCACACCAACCTTGTTCAGGTTGAGAAGGCGTAAGGAATAATAGATGACCACACAATACGGATTTTTCATCGATTCCGCCCGCTGCACAGGCTGCAAAACCTGCGAGCTGGCGTGTAAAGATTACAAAGACTTAACCCCGGACGTCAGCTTCCGTCGTATTTACGAATACGCGGGCGGTGACTGGCAGGAAGATAACGGCGTCTGGCATCAGAACGTTTTTGCCTACTACCTGTCGATTTCCTGCAACCACTGTGAAGATCCGGCCTGCACCAAAGTGTGCCCGAGCGGCGCAATGCACAAGCGTGAAGACGGCTTTGTGGTGGTGGACGAAGATGTCTGCATCGGCTGCCGCTACTGCCATATGGCCTGCCCGTACGGCGCACCGCAGTACAACGCCGCCAAAGGCCACATGACCAAGTGCGACGGCTGCCATGAACGTGTGGCCGACGGCAAAAAACCGATTTGCGTCGAGTCCTGCCCGCTGCGCGCGCTGGATTTTGGCCCAGTTGAGGAACTGCGCCAGAAACACGGGCAACTGGCGGCAGTTGCGGCACTGCCATCGGCGCACTTCACCAGACCGAGCATTGTGATTAAACCGAACGCCAATGCACGTCCGTGCGGCGACACTACTGGCTACCTAGCCAACCCGAAGGAGGTCTGAGATGGGAAGCGGATGGCATGAATGGCCGTTAATGATCTTCACGGTCTTTGGACAGTGCGTGGCAGGCGGGTTTATCGTCCTGGCGCTGGCGCTGATGAAAGGGCAACTGGCGCGTGAACAGCAGCAGCGTGTGGTGCTGAGCATGTTTGCGCTGTGGGTGCTGATGGGAATTGGCTTTATCGCCTCGACCCTGCACCTCGGCTCTCCGTTGCGCGCGTTTAACTCGCTGAACCGCGTGGGAGCGTCGTCGCTGAGTAATGAAATTGCCAGCGGCGCCATCTTCTTTGCCGTGGGCGGTATAGGCTGGCTGCTGGCCTTGACCGGTAAGCTGTCGTGCGCGCTGCGCAGCCTGTGGCTGGTGGTGACGCTGGTGCTGGGCGTGGTGTTCGTGTGGATGATGGTGCGGGTGTACAACACCATCGACACAGTGCCGACGTGGTACAGCATCTGGACGCCGCTGAGCTTCTTCCTGACGCTGTTTATCGGTGGCCCGCTGCTGGGCTTCCTGCTGCTGCGCTGGGCCGGAGTGGAAGGCTGGGCGATGCGTCTGCTGCCAGTGGTGAGCCTGACTGCGCTGGTGGTGAGCGTGGTGGTATCGCTGATGCAGGGGGCAGAGCTTGCGACAATCCACAGTTCGATTCAGCAGGCGTCCGCGCTGGTGCCGGACTACGGCTCGCTGATGGCGTGGCGGGTGGTGGCGATTGCGCTGGCGCTGGTGTGCTGGGTGGCTCCACAGCTGAAAGGCTACCAGCCGACGC
>JBOFJM010000100.1:0-9607 GCA_051656825.1 Kluyvera sp. | reverse complement strand
GGGGAGCCCGTTTACGGGCCGTAAGTAACGAAGTCTGATGCAAATGTCAGATCGTATGCGCCTGTTAGGGCGCGGCTGGTAAGAGAGCCTTATAGGCGCATCAGAAAAACCTCCGGCTATGCCGGAGGATATTTATTTGTCTGTGTCATCCCTCAAACTGCGTGAAGCATAGCGCCACGCTAACTGTTGCACGGCTGTTGCGCTAATGATCGTATTTGACCATTCATGCACCCCCTCTTGCTTTGTTCTGCGATACAATAGCCCAACGTAATGTATTGGAGAGACAGGCATGTCGCACCCTGCGCTGACGCAACTGCGTGCGTTGCACTATTTTGATGTCGTTCCCCCGCTCGAACCGGCACAGCGTGATTGGCTGATGCTGGAAGATTCGATGACCAAACGGTTTGAACAGTATGGGAAACCCGTGAGCGTGACGCTGCTGAACGAAGCGTTCGTCAGCCGCGACGCGCTGGTGTCGGAGCAACATCTGCTAGCTGATGAACCTCGCTATTGGCTGCGAGAAATATTATTGTGCGTGGGGGGCGAACCGTGGCTTGCCGGGCGCACCGTCGTGCCGGAGTCTACCCTTTGCGGGCCGGAGCTGGCGCTGCAACAGCTTGGGGATACCCCGCTTGGCCGTTATTTGTTTACGTCATCCATGCTGACCCGAGATTTTATTGAGATAGGCCGTCATGATGCGCAGTGGGGGCGTCGTTCCCGCCTTCGCCTGAGTGGTAAACCGCTGCTGCTGACAGAGCTGTTTTTACCGGCATCACCGCTGTACTAAGAGGAAGAAGAAAAATGGAGAGGAGTATGGGGCCGAGTAAGCTGCTGGCTTACCATCGGCTGATGCGTACGGATAAACCGATTGGTGCGCTGCTGTTACTCTGGCCGACGCTGTGGGCGCTGTGGGTTGCCGCGCCGGGCGTACCGCCGCTGTGGATTCTGGCGGTTTTCGTCGCAGGCGTTTGGCTGATGCGCGCCGCAGGTTGTGTGGTGAATGATTATGCCGACCGTAAATTTGATGGTCACGTAAAGCGCACTGCTAACCGCCCGCTGCCGAGCGGAGCGGTTAGTGAAAAAGAAGCGCGCATTCTGTTTGCGGTGCTGGTGCTGCTGTCGTTCCTGCTGGTGCTGACGCTCAACACCATGACCATTTTGCTGTCGGTCGCAGGGCTGGCGCTGGCGTGGGTTTATCCGTTTATGAAACGCTACACCCATCTGCCGCAGGTGGTATTAGGCGCGGCGTTTGGTTGGTCGATTCCGATGGCGTTTGCCGCCGTGAGTGAAACGCTGCCGTTGAGCTGCTGGTTAATGCTGCTGGCGAATATTCTGTGGGCGGTGGCCTACGACACCCAGTACGCAATGGTTGACCGTGACGACGATGTGAAAATTGGCGTGAAATCGACGGCAATTCTGTTCGGGCAATACGACCGTTTAATTATCGGCATTTTACAGGTTGGCGTGTTGGTGCTGATGGCGGCAATTGGCTGGCTGAACGGCTTACATTGGGAGTTCTATTGGTCAATCCTGGTGGCTGGCGCGCTGTTTGTGTATCAGCAAAAGCTCATTCGCAACCGCGAACGCGGCCCGTGCTTCCAGGCATTTATGAACAATAACTACGTCGGTTTGGTGTTGTTTATCGGCCTGGCTATGAGTTACTGGCAGCCTTAATCGCTGGTACGAGTCATCGTTTATGCGGCAAAAAGCAGTAGAAAAGCGCCAAAGTTGTAAAGAAACTTTGGCTCTTTTTTATTGTGATGATGCCTTTCTTGTTATGGCGATTTTTTACACACGCTAAAACGCAAATTCTTGCCAATCAGCACAAGAGGCTTAAAAACTGATCATTCGTTAAATTCATATATTTTTTAAATGTGCGTTTTGAATATATACAAATGAGTTAATTTTATCTTGTTGAATAGTTCAATTGTAGTATTTTTCCAACGCTTCGATGCGAAGAAGATTAGTCTGTTTCTCATCGAGAGTTAAGCGTTTACTGGTATTTCTATTTGCTTCATTTTATGTATGAATGCAAGTAGTTTGGCTAAATTTATTATTTAATTTATTTAAAGTAATAAATATAAATCTGCGTGGCAATATCCATTCTGCAATAAAGGTCGGCGAGAAAATGATCTTCTCAAATGGCTATATTCACTTCTATCCATGAACTACCTCTAATAGGAATAAATTAGAGGCAATGCTAGGTGTTATTTTTTATTATAAAGGATTATATCGAATGTTTAAAAAGACACTATTAGCCGTAATAGCAACTTCCTTTCTTTCGGGCGGAGCTTGCAATGTATTTGCTGCTGATGCGGGCCATGGACAAATTACGTTCCAGGGCGTCGTTATTACCTCTCCTTGCTCTATCGTCCCGGGCGATGAAAATCAGACGATTGAACTGGGTGAAGTCGCTGATAGCGCCCTGAATGGTGATAAAAGCTCAGAGCCAGTTGATGTCAATATTCGCCTGCAAGATTGTACTTTAAGTACGGGTGGTACACCTATCTCCAAAGCTCAGGTTACTTTCTCATCTGCGAATGCAGATTCTGAAACTAACATACTGAAAAATATGGAAGAGGGTAACTCCGGCGGGGCTACAAACGTAGGGGTTCGTCTGCTGACCACTAGTGGTACGAACGTGGTAATGGATGTTCCACAGGAGGTAAATCTGGTTGCTGATAATTCTTATCAGGTTCTGAACTTTAAAGCACGTATGGAATATGTAGGCCTGGGTAAAGAAACAGCACCTGCAACCGCAGGTAATGTTAAAACTGACGTACGCTACGTTCTGGCTTATAACTAATCTATTTTTACTTAATTTTTCTGTGACCAAAGTCGGTGAGGGAACCACCGACTTTTTAAAGTTTTATTAAAAGAAAAGTATCTTATGGAAAATAAAGAAAGGACTACTTTAAGGAAAATATTTTTTTTAATAAAACAGTCTCTGTGCCTGGTGATGATGACTACGACAGGACTTACCCCTGCATGGGCGGTTCAGTTCAACACCAGTATGATCGATATTGACGATAAAGAAAATATCGATATTAGCCAGTTTGAAAAGAAAGGTTTTATTCCGGTTGGACAATATATTACCCGTGTTGATATCAACAAAAGAAGATTACCCAACGCATGGTCATTTGAGTGGATCAAAGCCGATAACGAAAGTGGTTCGCTTCTTTGTCTGACCGATGAAGACTTAACGGCATTTGGGTTTGCGGATGAATTCATCCAACAACTACATCCCATCAACCCACAGGGTTGCTTAGATATTGTCAATAAATCTGGATTTGTTGTCAGGTTAGACAAAGCCGATATGGTCGTCACCCTCGTTGCGCCCCAGGCATGGATGAAATATCAGGCCAAAAACTGGACGCCGCCGGAGTTTTGGGATGATGGCATTGCCGGGTTGATGTTGGATTACAACGTTTATGCCAGCCAGTATGATCCTGATGAGGGGGATAAGAACCAGAGCGTTAGCTCCTATGGAACGCTGGGATTTAACCTTGGCGCATGGCGTTTGCGATCGGATTATCAGTACGACAAATCGTATGTAGATAGTCATTTAACGAGCAGCACTGGCGGAATAGATCGTACCTATCTGTTTCGCCCTATCCCGTCGATTACCTCGAAACTGACCGTAGGTCAGTACGATCTGAATTCCGATTTATATGATACGTTCCATTTTACCGGAGCTTCGCTGGAGAGCGATGACAACATGCTGCCGCCCGACTTACAGGGATATGCGCCGCAAATTACCGGTATCGCGCAGACTAACGCCAAAATTTCCGTCACCCAGAACGGACGCATGGTTTACCAAACCACGGTTGCCCCTGGGCCGTTTAATATCACCGATATCGGCGATACTTTTCAGGGTCAACTTGATGTGACAGTGGAAGAGGAGGATGGACGTAAAAATACGTTCCAGGTTGGCGCCTCCTCAATCCCTTTCCTGACCCGCAAAGGACAGGTTCGTTACAAATCCTCTGTGGGTAAACCCACCTCCGTGGGGTATAGCGATGTGAATAACCCTCTGTTCTGGACCGGCGAGTTTTCCTGGGGCTGGGGAGGGAATACCTCACTTTACGGTGGCGCACTACTGACGGCTGATGATTACCAGGCGGCAACCACGGGTGTTGGTTTTAACCTTAATAGCTTTGGCTCTCTCTCATTTGATGTGACGCGGGCGCAGGCAACTTTGCGCACAGAGAACAGGAAGGATAACGAGAAACAGCGCGGCGATAGCTATCGTATGAATTATGCCAAGCGGTTTGAATCCACCGGTACTCAGGTGACATTTTCGGGCTATCGTTTCTCAGACAAAGAATATATCACCATGAGTGAATATCTCACCGCGCGTAGCGGTGATGACTCGGTTGATAGCCAGAAAGAGAGCTATGTCCTTTCTTTTAATCAGTATATTGAGGCATTGGCGGTTAACACATACCTCAACCTGGCGCGTAATACTTATTGGGATGAGTCTGCCAACACCAACTATACGCTGTCTGTCAGCCGAGATTTTGATATTGGCAGCGTCAAAGGGATCTCTTCGTCAATGTCGGTTAGTCGTTCTCAATGGGAGGATCGCGAGGAGACGCAGTATTATCTGACGTTTTCAATCCCACTGGCGCAAAATAGACGGCTCTCCTGGAGCATGCAGAAAAATGGTAGCGATAGCATGTCCCAAACGGCCTCTTATTATGACACCTCAGACCACGATAACACATGGAACATTTCGGCAGCGGGCGACGAAAGTGATTTCCGCAATACAGAGCCGACTCTTCGCGCGGGCTACCAGCACAACTCGTCTTATGGGCATTTGAATATAAACGGGAGCGTACAACCCAACGCCTATAACTCCATTATGGCTGGCTGGAACGGTTCGTTTACTTCTACGCGTTATGGAATGGCGCTCCATGATAGTAGTTTCGGCAACAATGCTCGCATGATGGTCGATAGCGATGGTATTGCGGATGTTCCGCTTAATGATAAACACACTGTGACGAATATGATGGGTATTGCCGTCACCAACTCA
This sequence comes from Kluyvera sp., assembly GCA_051656825.1. GTDB lineage: Bacteria > Pseudomonadota > Gammaproteobacteria > Enterobacterales > Enterobacteriaceae > Kluyvera. The sequence goes on along the minus strand of JBOFJM010000100.1, from coordinate 4,572 downwards.
GTCAGTAATTACATGACCTCCTTTGTACGTGTGGACAGTAATAAATTGCCCGATGGGGTCGATATTAATAACTCGATAGTCAGCACTACGCTCACCGAAGGTGCAATTGGTTATGCGAAGCTGAATGCGACAAAAGGTTATCAGATATTCGGCGTTATTCGGCTGGAAAATGGCCATTATCCACCGCTGGGCGTTAACGTTGTGGATATGGAAAGCGGCAAGGATGTTGGTCTGGTTGCTGATGAGGGATATGCCTATCTCAGTGGACTTCAGGAAGATAGTCGATTGCGTATTCAGTGGGGAAGTAATACCTGCGAAATCACCCCTCCTAACCAAAGTAATACTGGCAGCCAGACCATTATATTACCGTGTAAAAGGGTAAACTAATTCAGGATGAATGAAATGAAACCAACACAGATTGTGAAAGGACTCATCGGCTTATTAAGCGTCTGCTCTGCGGCAAATGCCACCGTCTCGCCGGACAGAACGCGCATTATTTTTAATGAGACAGATAAAAGTGTCTCTGTGAAATTAACTAACCAGAGCAAAACATTACCTTATCTGGCGCAGTCATGGATTGAGGACAAAGAGAGTAAAAAAACGCGGGAATTTATCACTCCTTTGCCACCCTTGCTGCGCATTGAGGCTGGCGAACAGAGCCAGGTTCGCCTGATGGGGCAGCCTGCGTTAAAGCAGCTACCGACCGATAGAGAATCCCTCTTTTATTACAATATACGTGAAATTCCGCCGCGTGCAGAACAAAAAAACGTCATGCAAATGGCGATGCAGAGCCGGCTGAAATTATTCTGGCGTCCTAAAGCCATTGTTCTGAAAGAAGGGCAGGCTGTACCGATGGAAAAAGTGGAAGTCTCTCGTACCGTATCGGGAATTACCCTGAAAAATGGCACGCCTTACCATATTACCGTTGGCTATATCGGTATTGATGGTAAAACGCTTTTGCCAGGATCAAATGGTTTTATGGTTAGCCCCTTTGCGCAGGCTACTTCAGCGCTCAAAAAACTACCGGCTAAATTCCAGATCGGTTATATCGGTGATTATGGCGGTATAAATATGTTTAGCGTGAGTTGCACAACGGTTCAGCCTATTTGTCATAGCGAACCCGCGCAGAAGAGAAAATGATGAAAACAATTGTTATGCTGTTGTGCTCATTACTTTTTCTGGCTTCATCGTCAACATGGGCGGTCGATTGCTATCAGAATCAGCACGGTGGACAAACAGCCATCACGGCGACGTTACCGAGCTTTAGCGTGCCTTCAAATGCGATGCCGGGCAATAAAATATGGGAAAGCTCGGATATCAACATCATCGTATATTGCGATCATGCGGTGGATTACAAGGCATCGAATCAAACGGAAGAGCTGTACGCCTGGATTAAGTTATCCGCAAAAAATAGCTCCGATGTATTAGATAACCCCTTTTTTACCTTCGGCGTTACCTATAACGGCATCGATTATGAAGATATTGATGGGCAGGTTCCAACCGGTGTTTGTCTGGATAAAAGTGATACCATCAAATATCATGAACCGGTTTGTAATGGCGTCACATTACAAAAAAATGTGACTTTTCCCGCTCGCTTTCGTTTATATGTGAAGCTAAAAGCGTTTCCCGCTGACCCTGATGCTGTCTATAGCTTCGGCAGTATTAACGTGTTGCAGTTTGATGGTGAAGGCGGGGCGAATTTAATGAGTAATGCGCACAACCTGCGTTTTAATATTGATGGATTGGATCACGTTCATTTCCTTGACTGCGGCGTCAATATCAAAGTCTTCCCGGAAAACCAAATTGTCGATTTCGGCACGATGGCGATGAGTGGCAACTTTGCCGCAGAAGCGCCATTTTCGATTTCAACTATCAGAGATGTGAACGCAGAATGTACAGATCAGTTTGATGTCACCGTGAGTTTTAATTCTGACGATCTCTACGGTACGGCTCACGTTGATATGGGCAATGGTTTATTGATGCAAATAAGGGATGAAACGTCAGGAGAAGACCTTCTGATGAATACCTATTATCCGTTTGCGACCTATCGTCCGACGGATGAAAGTACGGTGACCCGTAACTATAAAGCGAAGCTAACGAAAAACCCGCAGAGAGAGATTGAAGAGGGGCCTTTCAGCAAGGATCTGATCCTCAAGTTCAACTATGAGTAGCCAGAGTTAAAAAAAGCGGGTCACAGAGGTGGCCCGCTTTTTTGTCTATAAAATTCTCAGGCTAGGCCTGCGAATTTTATTCATCCTGAGCTGCGCTCTCAATCGTCAGGCGTACATCCGACGTAATCAACGCTGCAAGCATCTGATAAACCTTCATCGTTTGCTCCGGTTCGGCGTCGCCGCTGTCGCTGATATAGCCTTCATCGCGTAGCGTTAACACCAGCGATGAGAATACCGCTTTATCAAAGAACTCCGGCGAGTTGATACCGTGCAGCACCGACAGACGCTGAGCCAGCGTACGGCTCTCTTTTTCCAGCGTGCTACGGTTCATCGACGGGTTGCCGCTCAGCAGCCAGAAGGTGATCGCGTAGCGCTGCAACGTTTCGCGCGCCCCAGCGGCCAGCAGTTGCAGCGTGCGGGAGTGCGACGCGTTGATGAGCAGCTCGCCATCGCTGTCAGTAATCAGCTCCTGACGCACCATTTCAGCCAACAACGTATCGATAACCGCTGGCAGCTCATTGTGTTCCCAGCGCAGGAACAGCTCAGCCTTCAGCATTGGATAGAGGGTGTTGATATAATCCAGTACCTGCTCGCGGGAGATCTGACGATGTTGGGTCATGATTGACGCCAGCAGCGACGGCATGATCAACATATGTGCGATGTTGTTGCGATAGTAAGTCATCAGCACCGCCTGCTCGCGCGGCAGAATGATGATATCGCCAATGGTATCTTTCTCGACCTCGAACTTGTTCATCTGTAGCGCGTGATCGATAAGCTCGCTGGCGGAAGCGGTCGGCGCAGTCGCATCCGAGGAATACGGCGCGTTGCGCATCAGAGCCAGATAGCACTCCAACTGCTGCGTAAGCTGCTCGCGCGTGAGTGAACGCTGACGCGACGCCAGTAGTGCGGTACAGCACAGGTTCATGGCGTTCGCCGCACCCGCGTTGTTGATACGCACCATCAGCTCGTTTGCCATCTTGTTGACGGTTGGCGTCAGCCACGCCGGACGCACGGCTTCGATAGGATCAATAGACTCGCGCCAATCTGGAACATGGTGGTTCAGATAGGTCATCAGCGGCATTGGTTCGCCAAAGTTGACGTAGCCCTGGCCGAGATTACGCAGCTTGCTCAAGCCCTTCAGCATCTGCGGTAAGCTCTCTTTCTCTTTCGTCGCCCCACGCAGCTCTTTGGCGTAAGTGCCCACTTCCATCACGTGCTCGTAACCGATATAAATCGGCACTAAGGTGATTGGACGGGAACCGCCGCGCAGCATGGCCTGGATGGTCATCGACAGCGTGCCGGTTTTCGGGTCAAGCAAACGGCCAGTACGAGAACGCCCGCCTTCCACGAAGTATTCAACGGAATAACCACGGCTGAACAGCTCGCCAAGATATTCGCGGAACACGGTGGAATAGAGTTTGTTGCCCTTAAAGGTACGGCGAATAAAGAACGCGCCCAGACGGCGGAAAATCGGCCCTGCTGGCCAGAAATTCAGGTTAATACCGGCAGCGATATGCGGCGGCACTAGCCCTTGGTGATATAGCACGTAAGAGAGCAGCATGTAGTCCATGTGGCTACGGTGACAAGGCACATACACAATCTCGTGCCCGTCGTGCGCTAATTGGCGTACACGCTCGGCGTTATGGACGTTAATCCCCTGATACAGACGGTTCCAGGTAAAGCTGAGGATACGGTCGGTCAGACGAATCATCTCGTAGGAGAAGTTCGCGGCAATCTCTTCCATTAGCGCAATTGCGTTTTGCTGCGCTTTTTCGTGGGAGATTTTTTTGCTGCGCGCTTCGTCTTCTACCGCTTTCGCAATCGCTTTTGACGCCAGCAGTTTCTTGAACAGGTCGTGACGTGCAGGCAGGCGTGGGCCTACCGCCGCCAGACGCTGGCGAGCAAAGTGCATACGGGCAACGCGCGCCAGTTTCTGGGCGATGGTTTTATCCGTACCGTGCTCGTCGGCCATACGGCGCAAAGAGACTGAAGGCGAGAAACGCACAAAGCTGTCGCGTCCAAGCCAGGAGACTGCGAAGAACTTTTGGAAGCCGTTCAACATCCGCAGCGGCGGGTTCACCTCGCCTTTTTCGCGACCCGGCGCGCGACCAAACATCACCGATACCGGCACCATTTGCACATCCAGGTCTGGATTGCTGCGGTGCAAGTCGAGATAGTCGTGGAACAGTTTGATCGACTCTTCTTTCGGCGTGTAATAGGTGAACACGCGAGGGCCGCCGTGGATGAACACATAGCGCGGCAGTAGAGTGCCGTCGATTTCTAACGGCTCAAGCGGGTCGGGAAGATCGTGTGCAAGACACTGGGCGCGCAACGTCAGCAGGTCGGCCTTAGAATTATAAGGCAGGACGTACATAATTGGACGTGACGTATCCAGCCCCAG
>JBOFJM010000099.1:0-5658 GCA_051656825.1 Kluyvera sp. | reverse complement strand
CGCGATCGCTGGGTACTGGCCGTAGCGGGAACGCACGGTAAAACCACTACCGCTGGCATGGCGACCTGGATCCTTGAAGCATGCGGCTATAAGCCGGGCTTCGTCATTGGCGGTGTACCGGGCAACTTTGAGGTTTCCGCGCGTCTGGGCGACAGCTCGTTCTTCGTGATTGAAGCCGATGAATACGACTGTGCCTTCTTTGATAAGCGCTCCAAGTTCGTGCACTACTGCCCGCGTACGCTGGTTCTCAACAACCTTGAGTTCGATCACGCGGATATCTTTGACGATCTGAAAGCTATCCAGAAACAGTTCCACCATCTGGTGCGTATCGTGCCAGGGCAAGGGCGCATTATCCTGCCGGAGAACGACGCTAACCTGAAACAGGTGATGGCGATGGGCTGCTGGAGCGAGCAGGAGCTGGTGGGTGAGCAGGGTCACTGGCTGGCGAAGAAACTGAACGCCGATGCGTCCGAATGGGAAGTGCTGCTCGACGGCGAAGTTGTCGGTCAGGTGAAATGGGGCCTGGTTGGCGAGCACAACATGCATAACGGCCTGATGGCGATTGCTGCTGCTCGTCACGTGGGCGTTACTCCTGCGGATGCCGCCAATGCGCTGGGTAGCTTTATCAATGCCCGCCGCCGCCTTGAACTGCGCGGTGAAGCCAACGGCGTTTGCGTGTATGACGATTTTGCTCACCACCCGACGGCGATCCTCGCCACATTACAGGCGCTGCGCGGCAAAGTGGGCGGTACGGCGAAAATTATCGCGGTACTGGAACCTCGCTCCAACACCATGAAAATGGGCATCTGCAAAGATGATTTAGCGCCGTCTTTAGGCCGCGCGGATGAAGTGTTCTTGTTGCAGCCGCAGCATATTCCGTGGCAGGTCGCGGAAGTGGCGGAAGCCTGTGTGCAGCCTGCGCACTGGAGCGCGGACGTAGATGCACTGGCTGAGATGATCGTGAAAAGCGCCAATCCGGGCGACCATATTCTGGTCATGAGCAACGGCGGTTTCGGCGGTATTCACCAGAAATTGCTCGACGGTCTGGCGAAAAAAGCGCAACAGCAACAGTAAACCTCTCCGCTCAGGTTTCTTCAGGCCAATCGGGAAACCGGTTGGCTTTTTTTATTTCGATTTCAGAAGAGTTTATGCATGTTAACGTCACAGAAACTGACTTCAGACACGTCGCCGCTGTTTTCCCGCGTGGATGCGCTTTATGCGCTCGCGTTTCCCTGGCATGAACAGCGGGAGCGGGCGGCGAAGCAACAGGCGCTGAGCGATTCGCGCTATGCGCTGGAAGCGTGGTTTGACGGTGAACAGTTTGTTGGCATGAGCGGTAGCTGGCTGATTGACGACATGCTCTATATTGAGCATCTGGCGGTTGATGGCGCGCTGCGCTCGAAAGGCTACGGTAAGATTTTGCTGGCGGAACTGCTGCTGCGCGCCCCAGTCACCGTGCTGGAAATTGATCCGCTTACGACAGAGATTGCGCATCGACGGTTACGTTTTTATGCGTCGATGGGGTTTGCCGCCAACCCGTGGGCACACGCGCACCCGACTTATCACCAGGGGATTGCCGATCATAAATTGGTGGTTTTAAGTTACCCGCAGAAAATCGATGAAGCGAAGTATCAGCGCTTCAACACCGCATTGCGCCAGGTAGTGATGGGCCTCGACGCGTAGGCCCAGCGGTGCGAATTGCCGGATGGCGGCGTAACGCCTTATCCGGCCTACAAACCCACGCAAATGGTGGCGTACAAACCCGCGTAGGCCTGATAAGCGCAGCGCCATCAGGCAGAACTAGGCAGATTGCCGGATAGCGGCGTAAACGCCTTATTCGGCCTACAAACCCGCGCTATCAGGCAAAAAAATACCCTCGCGAGGAGGGCATTTTGTGGGGCTTATTCCTGGTGCTCTGCCAACTCGCGCAGATACTGGAAAATCTGACGGGCCGATTTCGGCGGCTTGTTCGCGGCCTTTTCTTTCTTGGCGTTACGGATCAGCGAACGCAGTTGCTGGCGGTCGGCGTCAGGCCACAGGTTCAGCACGTCGGCAACCGCATCGTCACCTTCATCAACCAGGCGGTCACGCAATTGTTCCAGTTTATGGAACAGAACGACCTGTTGGTTATGACGGTTTTTCAGCTTGTCCAGCGCCTGGCGAATCGGATCGACGTCGCGGCTACGCAACATTTTACCAACCAACTGCAACTGGCGGCGGCGGCCTTCCATCTTGATACGCTGCGCCAGCTCAATCGCGGCGCGCAGGTCGGTATCCAGCGGGATCTTCTCCAGCGCGTTTTTACCTAGCTCAACCAGTTCCGCCCCCAGCTTTTTCAGCTCTTCGGCGTCACGTTTAATTTCACTCTTGCTGACCCAGATAATTTCATCATCTTCGTCCTCGATATCGTCACCGGGGACTTCGTCGAGCCAGTCTTCGGGCTGCTTTGTCATTTCAGGCTCCTTAAAAAAGAGGCTAATACTAACAGCTTGAGCGCATACTGAGAATGGGTTCTCTGTTAGACTTCATTTAACTTTACCTCAGATTATGGCATTGATGATGAAAGTAACCACACAAGTTGCGGAACAACGTATTGCGCTGGAAAAAGCCGTCTCCACGGCGCTGGAGCTGGCGGCAGGTAAATCAGACGGCGCAGAAGTCGCGGTCAGTAAAACCACCGGTATCGGCGTTAGCACTCGCTACGGTGAAGTCGAAAACGTCGAATTCAACAGTGATGGCGCACTGGGGATAACCGTTTATCACCAAAACCGTAAAGGTAGTGCATCGTCTACGGATCTCAGCCCAGACGCCATTGCCCGTACCGTACAGGCGGCGCTGGATATCGCCCGTTATACCTCGCCGGACCCATGCGCAGGCGTGGCGGATAAAGATCTGCTGGCATTTGAAGCCCCAGATTTAGACCTGTTCCACCCGGCGGAAGTCACCCCGGATGAAGCCATCGAAATGGCGGCGCGCGCGGAACAGGCCTCTTTGAAAGCCGACAAACGCATCACCAATACCGAAGGCGGCAGCTTCAACAGCCACTACGGTATTAAAGTGTTTGGTAACAGCCACGGCATGTTGCAAAGCTACTGCTCGACGCGCCATTCCCTCTCTAGCTGTGTGATTGCCGAAGCAAACGGCGATATGGAACGCGATTACGCCTACACCATTGGCCGTGCGCTGGGCGACCTGCAAACGCCTGAATGGGTTGGCGAAGAGTGCGCGCGCCGCACGCTGTCGCGCCTGTCTCCACGCAAGCTCTCAACTATGCAAGCACCGGTTATCTTCGCCAATGAAGTGGCAACCGGCTTGTTTGGTCACCTGGTCGGCGCGATTGCCGGTGGTTCGGTTTATCGTAAATCCACCTTCCTGCTGGACTCTCTCGGCCAACAAATTCTGCCGGAATGGCTGACCATTGAGGAACATCCACACCTGCTGAAAGGGCTGGCGTCTACGCCGTTCGACAGCGAAGGCGTGCGCACTGAACGCCGCGAGATCATTAAAGACGGCGTGCTGACTCAATGGCTGCTGACTAATTACTCCGCGCGTAAGCTGGGGCTTAAGAGCACCGGTCATGCGGGCGGCATCCATAACTGGCGCATCGCCGGGCGTGGCCTGAGTTTTGAAAAGTTGCTTAAAGAGATGGGCACTGGTCTTGTCGTCACTGAATTGATGGGGCAGGGTGTGAGTGGGATAACCGGCGATTACTCGCGCGGTGCATCGGGCTTCTGGGTTGAAAACGGCGAGATTCAGTATCCGGTGAGCGAAATCACCATCGCGGGCAACCTGAAAGATATGTGGCGCAATATTGTCACCATTGCCGACGATATTGAGACGCGTAGTAATATCCAGTGTGGTTCTGTACTGTTACCGGAGATGAAAATCGCCGGCCAGTAATCACGTTTAGGGCGCATCCTGCTGCGCCCGTTTTGCTTAAATAATAAAAAGGAAGTGAGCAATGCGTAAAACTCTGTTAGCGATGTTGGCGGTCTCTACTTTTGCCCTCGGTTCGGCATCGGCGTTTGCCGATCTGGGCGAAGATATGGATACGCTGGCGCAAAATCTTCAGGTAGTGGAAAAAACTACTGATGTCGGCGAGCTGAAATCAGCGCTGACCAAAATGCGCACGGCAGCCGTCGATGCGCAGAAAGAAACCCCGCCGAAGTTGGAAGGCAAAGCGGCTGACAGCGCAGAGATGAAAGATTATCGCCACGGTTTTGATGTGCTGATCGGCCAGATTGACGGTGCGCTGAAGCTGGCGAACGAAGGCAAACTCAAAGAGGCCCAGGCGGCTGCACAAGAGTTCAAAACTACCCGTAACGCATATCACAAAAAATATCGTTAAAAACGGCTGAAATATATAAAGACCCACTTTTGAGTGGGTTTTTTTTTGTATTTTTACTATGCAATATTTGTATAAATATTATACGGAGTGCTTATTTGTTTATTGTGTTAATACTCTGTCTTTTAACCAGGTGATTTAGAAAGTATTTTTAATTTGTATTACAAAAGATCTAATAAGATATTATGACTAATATATTACATTAATTCCTTTACATTCTTTCATTTGTATATTACATCGATTTCGTAGAAATAATACATATATTATCCATTTATTTAATGTGTTTGTGCGCTAATTAGTTAATTCAGCGTAAAATTACGCGATACGCATATATATTTAATATATGTTAAGTTTAAATAAAATATCAATTAAGTTGCCAGATTCTATGATTTTCAAATATTCTATTTCCGAAATGTAATTTTCAAATTGAATCGTGTGTCCAATTGTATTTAATAGTAATCATAAATATTAAATATGTAGTTCTGATCTAAACAAAAAAAGTAGTGTTGATTTAAACATAAATGGAGTTATGAAAATGAGTTCAGTATTTAAAAAAATTATCGTGCCAACAGTACTGCTGGCTGGTGCTTTCGCTGCGACAAATGTTATGGCAGCGGCTGATGGCCAGATCCGTATTATTGGTCAGGTTCTTAATAAAACCTGTGATATCGATATTAATGGCGCGCCAACGTCTACCCTGCTGCACCTTGATCCAATAGGCATCGCTGACCTGAATGAAAATGTTCAACTTGATGCTGGTGCCTCACTGAAAGCATCACGTAACATGCGTACGGTTGATATTACTCTGTCTAACTGCTCTCTGCCGGGAGGCGCCACTAAGGCCGCGGTAAGCTTTGATTCCACCGGTTACGGCAATACCAAAACCCGCACCTACCGCAACAGCAAGCTGGATGATATTAACACCATGAGCACTGCCGCTAAAGGTGTTGAAATGGGCTTCTCTCGTGTTGCTGACAACAACAACGCTCTGTTAATGGATAGCTCTAGCCTGTTGGGCGAAGATTATCTGGACACCACAACTGGCGCACAGACTTACAGTTTTGCTACTCGTTATGTTCAAACGGCAGCAGATGTTAAAGATGTGCTTGCTGGTGAAGTGGAAACGGTTGCTACTTTCAGCGTCGTTTATCACCGCCTTATTTTTAAAGAGTAATAAACGATGAACGTTAAATATTTATCGGCCCTGGCGGCCGCCGCATTGGTTATCAGTTCTTCTGCATGGGCAGATGTAGTGATTAACAGTACGCGTGTTATATACAAAGAAAGCGCGAAAGAGGTTAACGTCCGTCTGA